>JBFISV010000265.1:0-4115 GCA_041608415.1 Woeseiaceae bacterium | reverse complement strand
TACATCACGTTTCGATACCCGCTCGTCGAGGTGTTCGCGCCGCCGGCCGGCGATTTCGGCGCGATACGCGAGCTGTCGGCGTTCATGATGATCGGCCTGTCGAGCTACGTGATGGCCGACGCCGTGATCCTCGTATCGGGCGGCGTCCTGCGCGGCGCCGGCGATACGCGCTGGCTCATGGTCGCCTCGGTGTCGCTGCACTGGGCGATGCTCGTCGCGCAGTTCTTCATCATCCGCGTGTTCGAATTCAGCCCGCAGGTGTCGTGGCTGGCGTTCGTCGTACTCGTACTCGCGATCGCGCTCGTCTACGCGCTGCGTCTCAGAAGTGGACGCTGGCGCGATCCGGAGGTGCTCGAAGCGGTCATGGCGGAATAGAAAAAAATGAATCGGGGTCAAGTCTGCCCATTTCCCGTTTTTCGCAGGCGGACTAGTAAGGAATGAAATTTGGGCAGATCTGGCCCCTACACCTGACCCCTGCAAAAACGGAGTATATGGGGTCGGAGTACATTTCCACTCGGCTGGCAGATTGCCCTCAGTACTTGCGATTTAAGGTTTCAATTGTGACCGGACAGAGAAACGTACTCTGACCCCTTTATACTAACTTCGCGCCGCGATGTGCGAGCGGTCCCGGCGCGATGACCGGGCGCAGCAGGAAGATCAGTGTGACGATCGCACCGACCGCGCCCATGATGACGATCGCATTCGTCACGGTGCCGTCGTAGATGACGGCGCCGAGGAGTGCGCCGATTGCACCCGCGAGATTCTGCAGCGTGCCGATGATCGACGAGGCAACGCCGGCAATGCGGGGCAGCGGGTCCAGCGCGATCACGGTCGCATTCGGCATGAGGATCGCGACCGTGAACATGAACAGGCATATACAGGGCCACAGCCACCAGAACGGCGCGCCGCCGAGCCACGCGATCAGCAATAGCTGGGTGCTGGATACGGCCATGAGCAAAACGGACAGCGCAACGAGCTGTACCTGGCTCAGGAAAGCGACGAGCCAGCGATTCAGGCCGGCGCCCGCGAGTATCGAGAGTCCCGCACACGCAAAGATGAGACCGAACTGCCGTATCGTGAAGCCGTAAATCTCGACAACGAGCGCCGACGAGACCGCAATCAAAGAGAGAAAGCCCGCGGGCGGCACGATCAGCAGCAGCAGCGCGAACAGGCTCTGGCGGTGCGAGAAGAACTCGCGAAAGCTGTTGGCGAGCTGGCGCAGCGGGTGGCCGTCGACGTTCGGCGCATGTGTCTCGTAGAGGTTCCGGCGTATCGCGAGCAGCATCAGTCCCGCGCCGATGGCAATAAATACGAACGGCGCGCGCCATCCCCACTGGGCAGTCAGTAGCGCACCGATGCTCGGCGCGATGACGGGTGCGACCGTGAAAATCATCGTCATCAGCGACATGAGCCGCGCCGCTTCGTAGCCCGATGCCACGTCGCGTACGATGGCGCGCGACAGCACGATCGCCGACGCGGCGCCGAATCCCTGCACGAAACGTGCGACGAGCATGATTTCGACGCTCGCCGCCGACGCAGCGACGACGGCCGCGCCAGCGAATACCGTCATACCGGCATACAGCACCGGCATCCTGCCCATGCGGTCGGACAGGAGCCCCGCGGGAATCTGGCCGAGCGCCATGCCCGCGACGAAAATGCCGACGATCTGCTGGCCGTGGGACAGGCTCGTGGTCAGCGCATCGACCATGGCCGGGATCGCGGGCAGGCTCAGGTCCACGGTCAGTGCGGCCATGGCGGTCAGCAGACCGAGCGTAACGACAAAGCTACGCCTGGCGTTGAGTGGCTCGTTCAAGGTGAGTGCCGTGGCAGGTGGGGCGAGCGGGGCAGCATAGGGTGCGCCGCAGGCCGAGTAAAGTGTGCCCGGCTGCTAGCCGAATTCGTGGCCCGCGACGAGCAGCGACTCGAGCGGATTCGAGCCCATCCAGTAGGCGAGTTCGCGCGGGTGCGCGACGTTCCATACCGCGATGTCGGCCCGTTTACCCGTCTCGAGGGTGCCGCGATCGTCGAGCAGATCGAGCGCGCGCGCCGCTTCACGGGTCGCGCCCGCGAGGCATTCCTCCGGTGTGAGGCCGAACAGGCGGCTCGCCAGCGCCATCGCGAGCGGCATCGACAAGAGCGGCGACGTGCCCGGGTTGCAGTCCGTGGCGAGCGCCATCGGCACCGCGTGCTTGCGCAATGCCGCGACCGGCGGCTTTCGTGTTTCGCCGAGCGTGAGGAAAGCGCCGGGCAGCAGCACGGCGGTGGTGCCGGCCTCCGCCATCGCCTCGACGCCGCGCGCCGACGTGTATTCGAGGTGGTCGGCCGACAGGGCATCGAAGTGCGCCGCGAGTTCGGCGCCGCCGCCGTCGCTCAACTGGTCGGCGTGCAGTTTCACGCGCAGGCCGGCCTCTGCCGCGGCCCGAAACAGCTTCGCGACCTGAGGTGCGTCGAAAGCGATCGTCTCGCAATACGCGTCGACCGCGTCGGCGAGTTTCCGGTCGACGACCTCGGGAAGCATTTCCTCGATGATGAGGTCGACGTACTGGTTCGGGCGTCCCGCGTACTCGGGCGGCAGTGCGTGCGCCGCAAGCAGCGTCGTGCGGACCGAGAGCCCCGACGCGTCGCCGAGGTTGCGCGCGACGCCGAGCATCTTGAGTTCGGTGGCGACGTCGAGACCGTAGCCCGACTTGATCTCGACGGTCGCCACACCGGTCGCGGCGAGCATACGCATACGTCGCAGCGCGTCGTTGTACAGCGTGTTGATGTCCGCATCGCGCGTTGCGCGGACGGTGCTCAATATGCCGCCGCCCGCAGCCGCGATGTCCTGGTAACTCGTGCCGTCCAGGCGCTGCTCGAATTCGCCGGCGCGCTCGCCGGCGAACATGAGGTGCGTATGGCAGTCGATGAGCGCCGGCGTCACCCAGCGGCCGCCGAGCGACCTGGTCTCATCCGCGTCGTTACCGGGCCGCTTGGCGGCCGGACCGAGCCAGGCGATGCGCCCGTCGGCGATCGCGACCGCGGCGTCCTCGACGGCGCCGTAGCCCGTCGCGCCCGCGCGCATCGTTGCCACGTTGCAGTCGGTAATCAGCAGGTCCCATTCGGTCATACGGTGCGCGCTCTCGTCGATTGCAAAACAATCTACCCTAGACTAACCTGTATATACAACCTGGCGCCGCCGTAATCACCACGATAGCCACGAAAACCATGACAGCCATTTTCGCCCACAAAGCACTGCTCGCCCGGGGCTGGGCCGACGATGTCCGGCTCGAGATCGCGGCCGGCCGCATCGACAGTGTCGAGACCGACGCGAGCCCGGCCGCCAATGACGTGCTCGCGGGCTGCGTCATTCCCGGGCTCTGCAACGCCCACAGCCATGCGTTCCAGCGCGCGCTGGCCGGGCGCACCGAGGAAAGCTCGCCCGCCGGGCGCGACAATTTCTGGACCTGGCGCGAACGCATGTATGCCTTCGCCGCGGCGATGGATGCGTCGCGACTCGAACGCATCGCGCGGCAGGCCTACGTCGAGATGCTGTCCGCGGGTTACACGTCCGTTGCCGAATTCCACTACCTGCACCGCGATCCCGCCGGCGACCCGCCGCAGAGCGACGACGACACGATGTTCGAGGCCATCGCGGCGGCCGGGCAAGCAAGCGGCATCCGGCTCTGTTACGTGCCCGTGCTGTACGAACGCGCCGGTTTCGATCGACCGCGGCCCGAGGGGTCGCAGGCCCTGTTCGCGAGCGAACTCGACGCGTTCCTGCGCCATGCCGAACGCGCGCGGGCTGCGTCGCACGAAACCATGTCGACGGGCATCGGCGCGCACAGCATTCGCGCCGTCAGTCGCGAGTCGCTCGCGGAAATCGCGGCGGTTGCGGGCGCGGAACGGCTGCCGATGCACATTCACATCGCGGAACAGCAGCGCGAGGTCGATCAGTGTCTTGCGTTCTATCATCGCCGGCCGGTTCGCTGGCTGCTCGAAAACTTCGACGTCGATCGGCACTGGTGCCTCGTGCATGCGACGCATCTCGACCACGACGAGATCGACGAACTCGCGGCGACGAGAGCCGTCGTCTGCCTGTGCCCGAGCACGGAGGCGAATCTCGGCGACGGACTGTT
>JBFISV010000264.1:0-4127 GCA_041608415.1 Woeseiaceae bacterium | reverse complement strand
GGCGATCTTGCCCTCGCGCCCATCGCACAGCCAGTCGATGGACTCGGGCGAATAGTAGATTCGCACGGCAGGATGCACACCGTAGCTCTCGACGTTCTTGCCGTTCAGGTAGCCCCTCGCGAGATCAGGAGAACAATCGGATTGCGCCCGGTCACTGCAGAGCTCGCCGACGATCGGACCGGTCAGTCGCCAGTTACGATCGCTCAACCAGCCGAGCCCGCCGTCGGCGACGGATCTGGCATAGACCCGCGACTTCAGCCAGTCACCGAACCAGATATCGAAATCGTTCTTGGCGTCGAGGTTGCCGAGCGTCGCGGGCTGCGCCGGCCATTGCACGGGCTCGCCGCGCGTGCAGGTCGAACTCTTCTCGCAGTCCGGCGCATTCTTCGGATGACTGCGGCAGAATGCGGCGATTTTATCCGCACCGACGGGCGACAAGGTCTGTTTGCAAGCCCAGTCGGCCGGATTGCCGTTGGGCGGAATCTGCGTCGCCTCCGCCGCAACCTGTGGCGGCATCGATTTGAGTTGCGCATCGTCGCGGGGCCCATCCAGCGTCCGGTAACAGCCGTATGAAAAAACCGATGTGACGATGGTGAGTGGCAGGATCGTTCGCATCGGAATGTTCATAATTGTTTGGCCTTATTGTTTGAGCATGAACCGCTTTCTATGAGTGTAGTCGGCGGTTCGGCCGAAAGATATGCAGGGCGCGTGACGTGAAAAGTTTCGAAAAAATCGGCCGACGAGTAAACTGTGTGGACGACGTATACATTCGGGCCTTCTATCAGGGCAAGTCAATGGCAGGCGGTTTCGCAAAAGACGGCGCAGTTCAGGACCAGATCGACGCGACGGTCGAGGACGCCGTCAAGCGCGCCCGCGACCAGTTGCCGCGCGGCGAAAGCGCGAGCCACTGCGAGGAATGCGGCAACGCCATACCGCCGGCCCGGCGCGAGGCTGTCCCGGGCGTTCGCCTGTGCGTTTCCTGCCAAGCCGCGCGCGACGCCGAAACGAAGGCGGTCAGCGGCTACAACCGCAGAGGCAGCAAAGACAGCCAGTTGCGGTGAGCGGGCCGATGGCGAACTGCCATCAAGGCTGCAGCTGGCCCGGAATCTCGCTTGCCGGTAAGGTTTCTGAATTGTCATGCCCGGGTCGCGAGGGCCTTTGCAACGGGTGAATTCCGGGACCGCTCATCGGCCGATCCGCATATGATCGTACTTTCGACTATGCTGGTTTTTTGTAACCGGGCGAGCAAAGCAATACATGACAAGGCCCAGCGCGATACGTCGATTCGCATTCGATGGCTTTATTTCTTACAGCCATTCAGCCGATCGGGCTACGGCACCCAGGCTTCAGGCGGCACTCCAGCGTCTCGGCAAACCGTGGTATCGTAGGCGAGCGTTGCACATTTTCCGTGACGAGACCGATCTGGGTGTAAACCCCGGTCTCTGGTCCTCGATCGAAAAAACCCTCGCCAACAGCCGCTACCTGATTCTGCTGGCTTCGCCGCAGGCGGCCAGATCCGAAGGATGGGTCGCAAAGGAGGTCGATTGGTGGCTGCAAAACCGTGGCACCGAAAACCTCCTTCTCGTTCTGACTGCCGGCACGATCGAATGGGGCGAGGCGGATTTCGACTGGTCGCTCACCGACGCGCTGCCGAAACTTCTGAGCGGTAGTTTCGCCGAGGAGCCGCTCTGGCTCGATCTGCGCGAGGAAGTCACGAATGGCCGGCTGACGCTCGACGACGAGGGCTTCCAGGGCCGCGCCGCGTCGATCGCCGCCACTCTTCACGGCATCGCAGCGCGCGAACTGATCGGCCGCGAACTCATCGAGCAGCGTCGCGCCAAGCGATATGCATGGAGCGCGGGAGCTGCGCTGCTGGCCCTCCTGATTGCAGTCGGGATTTTTGCCGGCCTCGCGAAGCATGAAGCCGAAGTGACTCGACTGCAGGTTCAGGCGATGACGTCGAGTTCGCTGCTCGATGCGGAGCCGCAACGCGCACTCTACCTCGCGATCCGCGCCGCAAGTCATAACGCAACGTCTGTATGGACACGCGGCGAAATGCAGACCTCGGTGCTCAGAAGCCTGCCGGCCGCAGTGCAGAGGGCGCGCGAGCTGACAGTCGTCAGCGCGCATGGAGGCCGAGCTGTCACATCCGTCGCGTTCCATCCCTACGACGCGGCGACGCTTGCGAGCGGCGGCGCTGACGGAACGATCGCCTTCTGGAGGCTGCGCAGCGGTCGCTTAGAACTCGTGAACAGCGTTCGCGCCATCGAGGGCGATGGATTGGTGAGAGGCGTCGCGTTCGATCCGAAAGGCGAATTGCTCGCAACCGGCGGCGACGATGGATGGATGCGCCTTTGGCAACTCAACGGCGAACCGGCGTCCGCTTGGAAAATAGCTGAAGAAGGCGGCTCTGCGCGAGATCCCTGTGGCCCCGAAGGCGGTTTGGGATTCGACAACGTTCCGGAGGCGATTTCGGTGTGCGATGTCGTATTCGCGCCCGATGGCGATTCGGTATTCGCCGGCGACTCGGCCGGCCACGTCCATCGCTGGAGCCGTGACGGAAAACCACTCGGTTCGCGGATCGACAGCCACGCCCGCTGGGTATCGGCGCTCGCGGTCGGCGTGATGCAAGTAGACGGTACGGAAACGACGTACATCGCCAGCGCGGGCGACGACGACTCTCCGGTGGGCGAGGACACCGTGGTTCGCGTCTGGAGCCTCGACGGCAGGCCATTGGGACAGTTCGGCGGCGACGACTATGGCTGGATCGCAAGTCTCGACGCCGACGATTCGAACTATGGATCGACCCTGGCCGCGGCCCGCGTGATGAAACTCTATCCGCTCGAGGGCGGCACGATCCTGCGTTGGACGCCAGATGGCCGCGCTCTGTCCCGGCTGGATGACCAGGTCGTATCGGCGCGATCCGTCGCGTTCGGACCGCACTTGGAAGATACGCTGGCGGCAGGCTGGGAGGACGGGTCGATCCGGGTCTGGCTGCGCATGGGAGGCATGCCGCTCGGCGGCCCGCTGATCGGGCACCGCAGCGGGAGCGCGGTCGTCGACCTCGATTTTTCGCGCGACGGGAAGTCGCTCGCGAGTGCCGGTCACGACGGCACCGTTCGGCTCTGGGACGTGTCACCGCTGCCCCGGCTTGCGGAACCTTTTGACGGCAAAGTGGATTCAGCGGAGCTAGTCGAGATGGGCCCCGTGCCCGGCATCATGCAGGATCGAAAGATCCGCCGGCTCGACAGCCTCGGCAGCTCCGTGAGCGTTCCGGACGGGCGCATGGTCGCGGCATGGAGCACCGATGGCCGGCACGCGGTAACCATCGACGCCCGGCAACAGACCCTGGAGATTTGGCAGGTTGACGGCGATTGGAGCGCACCCCCTGTCTGGCGGACCCGTTCGCCCGAGCCATTGCCGCGCGGCGCTACGGTAGTTCTGGCCAAAAACCTCGAGCGAGTCGCGTGGACCGTCAATCGCAGTTCGAGACAGCGGGGGCTGTTCGTCGCCTCGAGGGCAAGCCCAGGAGAAGCCGTGGAACTGGCCGAAACCAGGTCGAACTTCGACTGGTTCGCGTTCAGCGAAGACGGCCGGAGGCTAGCCACTCTCGATAACGGGCATCTGGTCGTTTGGGATATCGACACGCATGAGAGGTTCCTGGATACGACGCTTTTCGGTGAGAGTTCGTGGTCGACGCAATACCTGTCGGCCGGGCGACGACTCCTGACTCGGCATGGCGGCGGCTTACAGCTGTGGCATTTCGAGCCGGACTTCGGACGAGCGCCGTCGCCGATTGGCGAGTCGATCCCTTACGCCGGCGATGCGTCGTTTGCCGGCAACGGTTTTCTGCTGACCGTCGACGAATCCGGCATGATCGAATCATGGAACCTCGATGCGGAACTGCTCGGCCGTTTCCAGCATGAAGGCGGAGTCACTTCGATAGCAGCCACGGCCGATCGTGCGCTCATCGTTACCGGCTACACGGCGGACGTGCCCCAGGGCGGTGGCAACAGCGTCATCCGCCTGTGGACCGGCGACGGCCAGCAGTTGGCCGAGATCGACTGGCTCGGCGAGGTCGTCGAGGAAGTCGGCTTCACGGCTGGCGGTACCTGGGCGTTTGGCCG
>JBFISV010000263.1:0-4128 GCA_041608415.1 Woeseiaceae bacterium | reverse complement strand
CGATATACCTGACGGTCGCCGACGGGCAGGGCAACATGGTGTCGCTGATCCAGAGCAACTACCGCGGGATGGGCTCCGGCATGACGCCGGGCGAACTCGGTTTCGTGCTGCAGGACCGCGCCGAGCTGTTCGCGCTCGACGAAGGCCATGCCAATGTCCTCGAGCCCGGAAAACGGCCGTTTCATACCATCATTCCCGCATTCGTCATGAAAGACGGCGAGCCGTACATGAGTTTCGGTCTCATGGGCGGCGCAATGCAGCCGCAGGGCCATGCGCAGATCATCGTGAACATGGTCGATTTCGGCATGAACCTGCAGGAAGCGGGCGATGCGGCGCGCATCAATCACGCGGGCTCGTCGCAGCCCACGGGCTCGGTCATGAGCGATGGCGGGACCGTGCATCTCGAATCGGGCTTCAGCGCGAAGACGCGCGCCGCGCTCGAAAAACTCGGACACGCGCTCGGCGAGAGCGACGGCCGCTTCGGCGGGTACCAGGCAATCCTGTGGGACGCCGAGGAGGGCGTCTATTATGGCGCGTCGGAAACCCGCAAGGACGGCCAGGCGGCAGGCTACTGATGACGACGGAGGTCTTTCTCACGGGCATTACGACGACGGGCACGCCGCACATCGGCAACTACGTCGGCGCGATCCGGCCCGGCATCGAGGCCAGCAAGGACGCGACCAAGAAGAATTACTACTTTCTCGCCGACTACCATGCGCTGGCGAAAAACGAGGACCCCGACAACATAAGCGCCTCGACGCTCGAAATCGCGGCGGCCTGGCTGGCGCTCGGCCTCGACACCGAAAACGCGATTTTCTACCGGCAGTCGGACATACCCGAGATTCCGCAACTGACGTGGATACTCTCGAGCATGACGGCGAAAGGCCTCATGAACCGTGCGCATTCCTACAAGGCGGCGGTGCAGGCAAATATTGACAGCGACCGGAAAGACCCCGACCAGGGCATCACGATGGCGCTTTACGGCTATCCGATACTCATGGCCGCGGACATCCTCATGTTCAAAGCCACCAGGGTGCCGGTCGGGCGGGACCAGAAACAGCACGTCGAAATGGCGCGTGACGTCGCGCAGCGATTCAATCATCATTACGGCGACATACTGGTGCTGCCGGAAGCGCAGATCGACGACAACACTGCAACCCTCGCGGGCCTCGATGGCCGCAAGATGTCGAAGTCCTACAACAACACCATACCGGTGTTCGCGCCCGAGAAGCGCTTGCGCAAGCTGATCATGAAAATAAAGACGAACAGCCTCGAACCCGGTGAGCCGAAAGATCCCGACGGCAATACGCTTTTCGAGATGTACAAAGCCTTCGCGAGCGAGAGCGAAACGGCGGCGATGGCGCAACGCTTTGCAGAGGGAATCGGCTGGGGCGAGACGAAAACCATCCTGTTCGACTACATCAACGATCACATCAGGCCCGCCCGCAAAGAGTACGAACGCCTGATCGGCGATCCCGGCATCGTCGAGGCCGAGCTCAAGAGGGGCGCGGAACGCGCGCGTGCGGTCGCAACACCGTACTTCGACGCGATACGCGATGCGGTGGGCATCCGGCCGCTGCGATGAGGGCGCGGGAGACATGAGTGTCGCGGCGGAGAAAGCGCTCGAGCGGCTCCGTGACGGCAATCGGCGTTACGTCGCGAACGAGCTAACGCTCAACATCACCTCGGCCGATCGCCGCAGCCTCGCCGCGCAGCAAAACCCGTTCGCGGTCATACTCGGCTGCTCGGATTCGCGCGTGCCGACCGAGGTCGTGTTCGACCAGGGCCTCGGCGAACTGTTCGTGATCAGAATCGCCGGCAACATCGTGCAACCCTCGCAGATCGGCAGCGTGGAATTCGCGGCGCAGAAATTCGGCACGCGCCTCGTCGTCGTCCTGGGCCACACGAACTGCGGGGCCGTCGAAGCGACGATCGAGCAGTTGACGCGGCCGGCCGGCGAGCAGTCCGCCAACATCACGGCCATCGTCAGCCAGATTCGTCCGTCGGTCGAGGGGCTGCTCGATGACTTCGAGGATCGCGGCACCCTGATGCATCACGCGGTGCGCGCCAATATTCGCTACGCTGCGAACGCGCTGCGGCACGGCTCGAAAATCATCGAGGGCCTGATCGACGAGCATAAGCTCACGATCGTCGGGGCCGAGTACTCGCTGGAAAGCGGGGTCGTCGAATTTTTCGACGGCGTCGGCGAGGCCTGATCGTCGACGACCGGGATACGAAGGGGGTAGCCATGGACATCAACTTCTGGGCGGTAATCGCCGCTGCCGCATCGAGTTTCCTGCTCGGCGGGCTCTGGTATTCGCCGCTTCTGTTTCTCAATCCCTGGAACCGCGCGATGCAGCGCAGCGACGACGACAAGCAGCCGCACCCGGCGCGGGTATTCGGACTCAGTTTCCTGTTCGCGTTGCTGTCGGCGTTCCTGTTCGCACAATTGCTCGGGCCCGCCCCCGATCTGCGCTACGCGGTTCACATGGGACTGATCGTGGGCCTCGGTTTCGTCGCCGCCTGTTTCGGCATCAATTACCAGTTCGCGGGCCGGCCGTTCAGCGCCCTGTTCATCGACGGCGGGTATCACACGGCGCAGTTCGTGCTGTTCGGCGTCGTACTGGGCCTTTGGCATTGAATGTCGAGCGCCATACGCTCGAGACGCAACGCCTCGACCTCCGCTGGCTCACGCCCGGAGACGCGGCACTCATGCTTGCCATCTGGAACGATCCCGGGTTTCTCGAACACGTCGGCGACCGCGGCATCCGCACCGTCGACGAGGCTGAACGCGCGCTCATCGAAGGTCCGCTCAGGCTCTATCGCGAGCACGGCTACGGACCGTATCGGCTGTCGCTTCGCGGCACGGACACGACAATCGGCATTTGCGGCCTGTTTCGGCGCGAGGGCCTCGACGATCCGGACATCGGGTTCGCACTGTTGCCGGAATTTCGCGGCCAGGGGTATGCGGAAGAGGCGGCCCGTGCGGTCGTCGCGCACGCGCGCGACGGCCTCGAACTCACTCGCCTCACCGCGATCGTATCGCCCGTCAACGCCGCGTCGATCCGCTTGATCCGCGCTATCGGCCTCGACTTCGAGAGAATGCACAGGATGCCTGCCGACAGCGAGGATGTCGCGCTTTACAGCGTGGAATGGAAATGACCGGGTCCGGCCATTTTCTGCACAGCGACGGGGTCAGGACCGGGTTTTTTTTCGGCGCGACGTCGGGCGTCATCACGACGATCGGCCTGCTCACGGGACTGCACGCCGGTACGAATTCGCTGGCGGCCGTGCTCGGCGGCATCCTCGTCATCGCGATCGCCGATGCCATGTCGGACGCGCTCGGTATTCACCTCGCCGAGGAGTCGGATCCGTCGAAGTCGCACGGCCAGGTGTGGACGGCCACGATCGCGACCTTCGTGACGAAGTTCGCTTTCGCCGTCAGTTTCGCATTACCCCTGTTTCTGCTGCCGCTCGAACAGGCAGTATGGGCGTCAGTCTCCTGGGGCATGAGCGTTATCGTCGTGTTGAGTTATTTTCTGGCCAGGACGCAAAACGAACGGCCGTTGCCGGTCATTCTCGAACATCTTGGCATTGCGATACTCGTTGTAATATTGTCCCGGTTGACGGGCGCGTGGGTGGGATCGACATTCGGGTGAACGCATGGCGGTCAGTAAATTTCGATCGAAAATCGACGCCTGGCTGATGGCCTCCGGATGGCTGGCGATCATCGTGCCCGTCGGCGCGCTCGTAATGCACCTGCGTGAGCAGCCGGTCCCGTTGCGGTTCGAAAGCGAACTGCTGATGATGCTGGTCGTCATGGCGCCGTACGTAATACCGCTCGCCTGGATGTTGCTCGCGACACATTACACGATCGACGGAAATTCGCTGAGAATCGCGGCGGGGCCGCTGCGCTGGCACGTGCCGATCGACGAGATCGTGTCCGTCGAGCGGACGCGAAGCCCGTGGTCGTTGCCCGCGCTGTCCCTCGATCGGCTGCGGATCTGTTATTCGGGCGGGAAAAGCGTCATGATCTCGCCGGCCGACAAAGAAACCTTTATCGAGGCGCTCGGGCCCGATGCCCGGGCCGCAGGGAGAACCCGGTCATGACGAAACCGCAGGCGCTCG
>JBFISV010000262.1:0-4146 GCA_041608415.1 Woeseiaceae bacterium | reverse complement strand
TGTCGCGCTGGTGCAGGCCGATCGACGGCTCGTCGAGAATGTACATGACGCCGACCAGACCGGAGCCGATCTGGCTCGCGAGTCGAATGCGCTGCGCCTCGCCGCCTGACAGCGTCTCCGCGCTGCGATCGAGCGACAGGTAGTCGAGCCCGACGTCGGACAGGAAGCCGAGCCGGGCGCCGATCTCGAGCACGATCTTGTCGGCGATCTTGCCGCGCCAGCCTTCGAGGGCGAGCCGTTCGAAAAACGCGCGCGCGTCGCCCACCGACAGCGCCGTGATCTCGGGCAGGGAACTCTCGCCGATGAAGACGTGCCGCGCGGCGAGATTCAGGCGCGTGCCGCCGCAGTCGGGGCAGGCCTGGCTGTTGAGAAACTTGCTCAGCTCCTCACGCACGGCGCCCGATTCCGTTTCCCGGTAGCGGCGATCGAGATTCGGAAGCACGCCCTCGAAACGATGCAGTTTCTTGACTTGCATGCCGCGCGAATTCGCGTACTGGAATTCGATCTTGTCGTTGCCGCTGCCGTACAGGACGACGTCCGCAAGCCGTTTCGGCAGCTTCTCGAACGGCATCTCGATGTCGAAATCGTAGTGCGCCGCAAGGCTCTGGATCATCTGGTAGTAGTAGGTCGTTTTGCGGTCCCAGCCGCGAATCGCGCCGCCCGCGAGCGACAGCGAGGGATTGACGACGACGCGCTCGGGGTCGAAGAACTGCTTGACGCCGAGGCCGTCGCAGGTGGGGCAGGCGCCCGAGGGATTGTTGAACGAGAACAGGCTCGGCTCGAGCTCGGTCAGGCTGTAGCCGCAGATGTTGCACGCGAAGCGGTCCGAAAAGACGAGTTCCTCGCCGTCGTCGGCGCCGATCGGCGCGATCCGCGCGACGCCGTCCGCAAGCCGGAGCGCCGTCTCGAACGATTCGGCCAGCCGCTGGCGCAGGTCCTGCTTGACCTTGAATCGATCGACGATGGCCTCGACCGTGTGCTTCCTGCGCAGGTCGAGCCGCGGCGGCTGATCGAGTTCGTACACCTCGCCGTCGATGCGCGCGCGGATGAAACCCTGCGCCATGAGGTCCTGCATGAGCTGGACGTGCTCGCCCTTGCGCTCGTCGACGACGGGCGCGAGCAGCATGAGCCGCTTGCCTTCGGGAAGCGTGAGCACCTGGTCCACCATCTGGCTCACGGTCTGCGCCTCGAGCGTCGTGTCGTGGTCGGGACACCTGGGAATGCCCGCGCGCGCGAACAACAGCCGCAGGTAGTCGTAAATCTCGGTGACGGTGCCGACCGTCGAGCGCGGATTGTGCGAGGTCGATTTTTGTTCGATCGAGATCGCGGGGGACAGTCCGTCGATGTGATCGATGTCCGGCTTTTCCATCATCGACAGGAACTGTCGCGCATAGGCCGACAGCGATTCGACGTAGCGGCGCTGGCCCTCGGCGTAGATCGTATCGAAGGCCAGCGACGATTTGCCGGATCCGGACAAGCCCGTGAAGACGATGAGCTTGTCGCGCGGCAGGCTGAGATCCAGATTGCAGAGATTGTGCGTGCGCGCGCCGCGAAGTTCGATGGTTTTCTGATTTGATGCCATGCACGGATTCAGTGATTTCGGACCAACCTGCTAATATACGCCGCCCTCCGAGGCAGGCGCAAAGCCGTTCCATCAAAGACATCCGGCCAATGACCGACACTATCCTGACAGCCAGGCTGCTCGGCGCCGAAAAACGCGCCGTCGGCGTCATCGCCGCCGTCGCGATGTTGCGCATGCTCGGCCTGTTTGCGCTGCTGCCGGTCCTGTCCCTGTACGTGGCCGCGTTCGACGACGCGACCCCGATGCTCGTGGGCCTCGCCGTCGGCGCCTACGGGCTGACGCAGGCGGCGCTGCAGATTCCGCTGGGCGCGTTGTCCGACAGGGTCGGGCGCGTG
Organism: Woeseiaceae bacterium; assembly: GCA_041608415.1. GTDB lineage: Bacteria > Pseudomonadota > Gammaproteobacteria > Steroidobacterales > Woeseiaceae > UBA1847. The sequence continues at coordinate 2,229 of JBFISV010000262.1, read as the reverse complement.
CCGGTCATTCTCGGCGGCCTGGCCGTTTTCGCGCTCGGCAGCGCGATCGCGGGCTTGAGCGACACGATCCATGGCGTCATCGCGGGCCGCCTCATGCAGGGGGCCGGCGCGATTTCATCGGCCCTGACGGCATTGCTCGCCGACTCGACGCGCGACGCGGTGAGGACCCGGTCGATGGCGATTTTCGGCGGCGCCATCGGCAGCTCGTTCGTCGTCGCGATGGTATTCGGGCCCTGGTTCGCGGCCCACTTCGGCGTGCGCGCCCTGTTCCTGTTCGCTTTCGCGGTTGCATTGCTCGCCGGCGCGATGCTGCTCGCGCTGCCCGCAGGCATCGAGCGGCCCGCCGACCCGCGCGAATGGCGGTTTGCCGCCGCGCTGCGCGCCGACCTGGTGCAGCTCGACGCCTATGTCTTCCTGCTGCATGCGATCCTGACGGCGAGCTTCGTCGCGCTGCCGTTCCTGCTGAGCCGGACGCTCGCGCTGCCGCCGACGTCGCACTGGCAGCTATACGTCGGCGCCATCCTCGTCTCGCTCGCTGGCACGGTGCCGCTGATTTTCAGGGACGAGCGCCGCGGCAGGGGCGGCACGATCGCCATCGCCGTCGCCTTGATCCTGCTCGGTCAACTCGGCCTTGCCTTCCTCGCCGTCTCGACGATGGCCGTGTTTGCCGCGCTCGCGCTGTTTTTCGCGGGCTTCAATTTTCTCGAGGCCGGTTTGCCGGCACGTCTTTCCACGCGCGCCCCGCACGACGGCCGCGGCGCCGCGCTGGGGGTATTCTCGAGCGCCCAATTTCTCGGTGCGTTCGCGGGCGGCATGCTGGGCGGCCAGTTTTTGTCCGGGGGGCGGCCCGAGAGCGTGTTTTTCGTCCTCGCGCTGCTGGCCGCAGCCTGGCTCATGCTGCACGGCTTCGTCCGCAGGCGTTGAAACGGCTGAAAATCGGCCCGTAAGGGCAGAAATCAGGCTGGCAATTGCTCCGCCAGGCTCTACAATAAGCGACCCCCGAAAGCCGCAAGGGCGGGCTTTCGAGCCAACGACTGCAAACGCAGCAAAAAAAGACAGAGGACCGGATATGGCCCGCGGAATCAATAAAGTCATCCTGGTAGGCAACCTCGGGCAGGACCCCGAAACGCGCTACATGCCATCGGGTGGCGCGGTCACGAACTTCACGCTTGCGACGAACGAATCCTGGAAGGACAAGCAGACCGGCGAGCAGAAGGATCGCACCGAATGGCACCGGGTGGCGATGTTCAATCGCCTCGCCGAGATCGGCGCCGAATACCTGCGCAAAGGCTCGCAGGTCTATATCGAGGGCAAGCTGCGGACGCGCAAGTGGCAGGATCGCGACGGCAACGATCGCTATACGACGGAGATCATTGCCGACGAAATGCAAATGCTCGGCGGTCGCGGCGGCGGTTCGGGTTCGTTCGGCGGCGGCGGCCGTCCGGACGATGGCGCCCAGAAATCCGGGGGAACGAAACCCGGCGCGCCGCCCGTCGACGATTTCGACGACGACATTCCGTTCTGATCCCGCAGCCGTTCGGCACCGGCCGTTCAGGCCGGCAATCCGGCATGCCCTGATCCCCAAACACGAGCAATGGCAAAAAAACTCTACATCAAGACGATGGGTTGCCAGATGAACGAGTACGACTCGGAGAAAATGGCGGACGTGCTGCGTGAATCCCACGGCTACGAATTGACCGACGCACCCGAGCGCGCCGACCTGCTGCTCGTCAACACCTGCTCGATTCGCGAAAAAGCGCAGGAAAAAGTGTTTTCCGAGCTCGGTCGCTGGCGCCGCATCAAGGCAGGCCGGGACGGCGTCATGATCGGCGTCGGTGGCTGCGTGGCGAGCCAGGAAGGCGACGGTATCCTGGCGCGCGCGCCGTACGTCGACGTCGTCTTCGGGCCGCAGACGTTGCATCGACTGCCGCAACTGATCGCGAGCGCCGAGGCGGCGCAGGCGTCGGTCGTCGACGTGTCGTTTCCGGAAATCGAGAAATTCGATGCCCTGCCCGAGGCGCGCGCCGATGGCCCCACGGCGTTCGTGTCGTGCATGGAAGGCTGCAGCAAGTATTGCAGCTTCTGCGTCGTGCCGTACACGCGCGGCGAGGAGATCAGCCGGCCCCTGGACGACGTCGTCGCCGAAGTCGCAGGACTCGCGGCGCAGGGCGTCCGCGAGATCAACCTGCTCGGCCAGAACGTCAATGCCTATCGCGGCGCGATGCACGA
>JBFISV010000261.1:0-4151 GCA_041608415.1 Woeseiaceae bacterium | reverse complement strand
TGCAGGTTGCTCTTGAGTTTTTCGAGCAGCTCGTCGTCGGGTGCGACCGCGACGACGGGCATGTCCTCGTCGACGAGCGCGAGCGGGCCGTGCTTGAGTTCGCCGGCGGCGTAGGCTTCGGCGTGGATGTAGGAAATCTCCTTGAGCTTCAGGGCGCCTTCCATCGCGACGGGGTTCTGCACGCCGCGGCCCAGGAACAGCGCATGGTGCTTGTGCGCGAAGTGCTGCGCGAGCGCCTCGATCGCGGGGTCGAGCGACAGCACCTGGTGGATGAGCGCGGGCAGCTCGAGCAGCTGCGCGACGAGCGCGCGTTCCTGCCTCGCGTCGAGCCCCGTGCGGCGCGCGAGCGCGATCGTGAGCAGCGCGAGCGCCGCTAACTGCGTCGTGAATGCCTTGGTCGATGCGACACCGATCTCGGGGCCGGCGTGCGTCATCATGGTTAGGTCGGACTCGCGGACGAGCGAGCTCTCGGGCACGTTGCAGATCGTGAGTGTCGCGAGATAATCCATCTCCCGCGCGGCACGCAGCGCGGCGAGCGTGTCCGCCGTCTCGCCCGACTGGCTCAGCGTGATGAACAACGTGTTCGGCTGCACGACGGGGTAGCGATAGCGATACTCGCTCGCGATCTCTACCATGCAGGGAATCCTGCAGAGCTGCTCGATCCAGTAGCGCGCCACCATGCCTGCGTGATAGCTCGTGCCGCAGGCCACGATGTGCACACCCTTCGTCCGGTCGAGCACTTCGCCGGCATGCGGCCCGAAGGCCGCGTCGAGCACGCGCCCGTTCGCGACACGCTCGTTGAGCGTGCGCGCGACCGCGGCCGCCTGCTCGTGAATCTCTTTCTGCATGTAATGCCGGAACGTGCCGCGCTCGGCGGCGTCGGCCGAGAGTTCGCTTTCGCGGACCGGGCGCTCGACGAGCTTGCCGTCGATGTCCCAGATCGTGACGCCCTTGCGCTGCACGCGCGCGACGTCGCCCTCCTCGAGAAAAATGAAGTTGCGCGTGACGGGCAGCAGCGCCGCCACGTCCGATGCGATGAAGTTCTCACCGATGCCGAGGCCGACCACGGCGGGCGCACCGACGCGCGCGATGATCAGCTCGTCGGGATAATTGCGGCACATCACGGCGAGCGCGTACGCGCCTTCTAGCTCGGCCACGGTCGCGCGGACCGCGTCGACGAGGCTGCCGGCCGACTTGAGATTGAAATGAATGCGGTGCGCGACGACTTCGGTATCGGTTTCCGACGAGAACGCGTAGCCGCGGCCTTTGAAGTCGTCGCGCAGTTCCTGGTAGTTCTCGATGATGCCGTTGTGCACGATGGCGATTTCGTCGGACGACACGTGCGGGTGTGCGTTCGTCTCGTTCGGCACGCCGTGCGTCGCCCAGCGCGTATGCGATATGCCGATTCTGCCCGCCTGCGGCGCGTCGTCGAGCGCGCTTTGCAGTTCCTGCACCTTGCCGACGCGGCGGACGCGCGTCAGCGTACCTTCTTCGTCGAGCACGGCCAGGCCGGCGGAATCGTAACCGCGGTACTCGAGCCGCCGCAGCCCCTCCATGAGAATCGGTACGACGTTTCTTTCGGCGACGGCGCCGACAATTCCACACATGTATTGCTATCCCTTCTTTACCGGCCGCTGCCAGCCTTTCACCGTGAGCTGCTTCGCGCGCGTCAGCGTCAATTCGTTGGCCGGGGCCGATTTCGAAATCGTCGAGCCCGCGCCGATCGTCGCGCCTTCGCCGATCGTGACGGGCGCCACGAGGTTCACGTTCGAGCCGATCGAGGCATTGTCGCCGATCGTCGTCGGGTGCTTGTTGACGCCGTCGTAATTGCAGGTGATCGAACCCGCGCCGACGTTCACGTCCCGGCCGATGTCCGCATCCCCGATGTAGGCCAGATGATTTGCCTTGCTGCCCTCGCCGATCACGCTCTTCTTCACTTCCACGAAATTGCCGATCTTCACCTTGCGCGCGAGTTCCGCGCCGGGCCGCAGGCGTGCAAACGGGCCCAGCTCACAGTTTTCGCCCGTCACGGCGCCCTCGATATGGCAGTTTGAGTGAACGAGCGTCCCCGCGCCCAGACGGCTGTCACGAATCAGGTTATTGGACTCGATCCGGACGCCGTCGCCGAGCTCCACGTCGCCCTCGAAAATGGCGTTGACGTCGACGTACACGTCCTCGCCGCAGGTCAGCGTGCCGCGGATGTCGACGCGCGCGGGGTCGGCGAAACTGACACCCTTGGCCATCAGTTCGTCGACGAGCCGCGCCTGCAGCGCGCGTTCGGCCGCGGCCAGTTGCTTGCGATCGTTGATTCCCATTACTTCATCCTCGTTGTCCGCCTTGACGCCATGAACTTCGACGCGGTCGGCGACGGCCATGGCGATGAGGTCGGTCAGGTAGTATTCGCCCTGCGCATTGTCGTTACCGAGGCGGCCGAGCCATGACTTGAGTCTCGCGGCGGAACACAGCATGACGCCCGTGTTGATTTCGGCGATCCGTCGTTCGGCGTCGCTTGCATCTTTCTCCTCGACGATGCGCACGACCCGGCCGTCGTCGCGCACGACGCGCCCGTAGCCGTGCGGATCGGGCATGTCGACCGTGAGGATTGCGACGCCGTCACCATCCGCGGCATCGATCAGCCGCTCGAGCGTCGCCGGCCGCAACAACGGCACGTCGCCGAACAGGATCAGCACCCGGTGATCGTCGGGCGTCTCCGGCATGGCCTGCATCACGGCGTGGCCCGTGCCGAGTTGTTCGGCCTGCAGCGCCCAGCGCAGGTCCTGGCCCGCGAACGCCGCGGTTACGGCGTCGCCGCCGTGGCCGTAGACCACGCAGATATCGCTCGCGCCGAGCTTGCGCGAACAGTCCACGACGTGTGCGAGCAGCGGGCGCCCGGCGAGCGGAGCGAGCACTTTGGGCAGGCTCGAACGCATACGGGTGCCCTGACCCGCAGCAAGAATGACGATACTTAAGCCCAAGCCTAATACCCTTCGAGAGCGCTCCCCGACAGCCTGCGAATCATACAGGAAGTCCCGCCAGGCCACAGTTTCAGGCCGCGTTCATCGATCTCGCGTATTCTTGGCACATGGCGAGGCGCATACTGTTGCTGATACTGCTCGCAGCCGCCGGCTGCTCGAGCGAGGTCTACGTGCGCGACGGCGTCACCGACGGCGACACGTTTTTTCTCGCCGATAGGGCGTTCGCCGACGACGATCCCGTGTTACAGAGCTGGGTCACCTACAGCCTCGCGAAAAGCGCGTGCCAGCTCGAGATCGGCGGCGACAACCCGGCGCGCGTATCGGCCTACGGCTGCGAGTTTTCGGCGCGGCGGCTGCTGCTCGACAGCTGGGAGAGCCATCGTCTTGACGAGCCTGCAATTCGCGACGCCTATCTCGACCAGTTGTCGGCCGTTCAGGAAGCGGGCTTTCTCGACGAGTACGTCGTGCGTTACTTCGGCAAGTCCCACTGGCAGGTTCCGGCCGAGGTCGACGTTCCCGCGTTCCGCCGCTGGCAGCAGAGGCATCTGCCGAAACACCGGCCGCAGACCCGCATCGTCGGCTCGTGGAATTACGCGAACCGGGCGACGTCGGCCGGGGGATATTCGGACTAGGCGATTCGAACGGGCGTCGAAATCCGGCGTCAGCGCTTGCCCTTGAGCTTCTGCGCCGCCCGGTAGCGCGCCTCCGCCTCGGCCAGCTCGGCCTGGGCGCGTTTGAGGTCGGTCTCGTCGGCGATGCCGTCGAGCGCGCGCTCGGCCTCCTGCTTGGCGGCCAGCGCCGCGGCCTCGTCGAGCTGTTCGCCGCGCAGCGCCGTATCGGCGAGCACCGTGACCTGGTGCGGCTGGATCTCGAGCATGCCACCCGTGATGTAGAAGATCTCCTCCGTACCGTCGACGCGCTCGACCCGGACCTCGCCCGGGCTCAGCGCGGTCAATAAAGGCGCATGCCGCGGCGCGATGCCGACCTCGCCCATCTGCGCGGGCGCGAACACCATGCTCGCTTCGCCCGAGTAGATCTCGCCTTCGGCGGATACGAGGTCGACCTTGATCATGCTCATCGAGAACCTCTTCCCGGGCGGTGCGTCGCTGCTTCGCGTGCGCGCACGGCCCCGTCGTGTCTTACTGGAACTTGTCCGCGTTCTCGACGGCTTCGTCG
>JBFISV010000260.1:0-4155 GCA_041608415.1 Woeseiaceae bacterium | reverse complement strand
GCGTGCTCTCGTGCCAGTCCAGCAAGAACCCGTTGACGCCTTTGCCTTCGGGGTTGCCGTCCGCCTTGAGGGCGACCGCTCGACCGTCAGTCGCGCGTTGTTGACCGTCACTCATGCAGTCTCTGCCCGCTGTACCCGGGCGCGATCGAGCGTCTTCGCGACCGTCGTGCGCGAGTACATCGTGCGCGAGTACATCGTGCGCGAGTGCATCGTGCGCGAAAACCAGGACGTAGTCGGCGCAATCAAGCCGCGGCCCGATCGGCCTCGAAGTTTTGCGCCGCAAACTCCCAGTTAATGAGATCGCTTAAAAACGCATCGACATAGGCGCCGCGCTGGTTCTGGTAATCGAGATAGTAGGCATGCTCCCAGACGTCGAGCGTCAGCAGCGGCGTGGCGCCGTCGGTGAGCGGAGTCCCGGCATTTCCCGTGCTCGCGACATCGACGCCTTCGGGCGTCCGCACGAGCCACGTCCAGCCGCTGCCGAACTGGCCGAGCGCGGACTTCCTGAACGCCTGCCGGAATCCTTCCAGGCCGCCGAATCGTTGCTCGAGGCTCTCGGCCAGCGGGCCCGTTGGTGTCCCGCCGCCGCTCGGCGACATGCTGTGCCACAGGAAGGTGTGGTTCCAGGTTTGTGCCGCGTTGTTGAAGACGCCGGTATCGGCCGCCTCGTGCGACGCCGCGATAATCGTCTCCAGCGACTGTCCCTCGTAGCGCGTGCCGGCAATCGCTTTGTTCAGCTTGTCGACGTAGCCTTTGTGATGCTTGCCGTAATGAAACTCCAGCGTTCTTGCAGAGACGTGCGGTTCCAGTGCGTCGGCGGCATACGGGAGGTCGGGTAGTTCGATCGTCATGCAGGCGCTCCGTTAATTCGATTACAGCCGCCAATGGTACCGTGCCGAATGTCCTTGACACGAATCGGATACAAAACGTTACGCGCAAGCGCGCACGGCGGATGACGCAATCTCATAGTCGCTGCGCGCCGGACGATGCCTTCTTGCGACGCATCGAAAAATACTGACCTGCACCAGCAGCGTGGGCGTGGCGGTGCCGTGGTAGGATTGTGCGAAAATAACAGGAAAATCCCTCATGCCCGAGATCATTCCACTCGGCTGGTTTCACACGATCATGGGCGTCATCGCGCTCGTGAGCGGTGTTTATACGCTGGTCAAATTCAGGGAAATATCGCCGCGCACGCGATCGGGGCAGGTCTACCTCGTTACGACCCTGATCACGGCGGGCACTGCGCTCGCGATTTATCAACACGGCGCTTTCGGCCCGGCCCATGGTCTGGCCGTGCTGACGCTGCTGGCGCTCGCCGTCGGTACGGCCGCGGCGATGTCCGACGTTTTCGGTAAATTGTCGCGCTACGTGCAGGCGGTCAGCTACTCGGCAACGCTTCTGTTCCACGCCATTCCGGCGGTCACGGACGGCCTCATGCGCCTGCCCGTTGGCGACCCCGTATTGACCTCGATCGAAGACCCGGTCCTCAGGATGTGTTACCTGGGCCTGCTGGTGCTCTTCCTGATCGGCGTCAGCCTGCAAATGCGCTGGATTCATCGACACCCCGCCTGACTGCGAAATTGCGCCGGCTTCAGGGCTATGACGGCGCGCCTTTTTCTTGCGGCAACCGACGCTTTTGCTCAAGAGCAGCGAATTGACTCGCGGCCAGCGGTTCTAGCCGGGCGCGGTCTCCCGAACCGAGTCGACGAAGCGGTCGTAACAGGCCCAGGGAATCTGCGCGTCCACCGCTTCGGTCCCGTCGAGCGGGTAAAGCACAGACGCAACGGAGATGCGCGTCGTGTGCATGCGCGCCGTGGCGACGAAGACGGCGCGACCCTTTTCGACGGCGATGGCGCGTAACGCCGGCCTGTCCGCGATCGTCAGCGCACTCTGCGAGACCGGTTCCACCTTGATCCTGTACTGGCCCGGTTCCCCGACGAGGAACTTTTGGAAGAATCGCTCGGCGCGCGAATCGAAGCTCGCCCGGTCGACAACTTCGCCGGGCAATGGAAAGACGTGTACGGCGTACCGCCCGCCGGCTTCCCAATAACCGCGTCCGGTGACGAATTCGACCATCTGCGGCGAGTCGTAAACGTACGCATCGAGCACGCAGCGCTCGGGCGCACGAACCTCGATCGGATGGTCGGCAAAACGATAGATGCCGTCCTCGCCCATGCGGGGATTGAATTTTCCGCCGCAGCCGGCGAAGAGCAACGGCACGCAAATAGCGGCGACAACGCGCGTAACCCTGCGTCGGCGCGCTTGTGCCAGACCGCCGTCGATGCCGGGCGGGCCTGATATTGCGTACATGCCGCGTTCTCCCCGTTTAGCTGCAAGGCGACGCTCGTGCTGCGCAAAGCATAGGCACCGCCGGCTGCGCTGTCCACGAAACACATCGCGCCGGAAAATACATCGAACGCGTGCAGGCAGTGATTGATCGCGATCGGCCGGTCGGCGCCGAGATTGCCGGGCTCTCCGACTCCCGTCGACGCAATCACGAACGCCCCGGCAAGTCCATGATATGCATGGTCGCGGGCCACTCATCTTCGCACCCGACAAATTTGCAAGCGGACATTCGGGAACCCGCAGGCCCCTTTTACGGTCTGCTAGAGTACGCCTCACGCGCCCGAACAATCATAAAGGGGGGACCGCATGATCTCGTTCAGGGTCAATTCGGAAAACGTCCGTTTCGACGGCGACGCAAGCACGCCACTGCTGTGGGTACTGCGCGACCATTTCAACCTCACCGGCACCAAGTACGGCTGCGGCATCGGCCAGTGCGGCGCCTGCACCGTACACGTCGACGGACGCGCGCAGCGTTCCTGCGTGACGCCCGTCGCCGCCGCGGCGGGCCGCGCCATCACGACGATCGAGGGACTGGCCGAGGGCCACGACGACCTGCACCCGGTGCAGCAGGCATGGCTCGAACTCGACGTGCCGCAGTGCGGCTACTGCCAGGCCGGCCAGATCATGGCAACGGCCGACCTGCTGTCGCGCAATCCGCGGCCGACGGATGCCGACATAGACGCGAGCATGACCAATCTTTGCCGCTGCGGCACCTACGTGCGCATTCGCAAGGCCATCCATCGCGCGGCCGATCTGAATGCAACGAGCGGCAAGGGAGGCGACGATGTCAGCTAATGCGAGTGCAGCGACTATTTCGCGTCGGCAGTTCGTCGTCGCGGGCGCCACGGTCACCGGAGCGCTCGTCTTCGGCGTTCCCGCGTCCCGCGCGCTCGCCGACAGCCACGAGAGCAACGAGAGCGATCGACGGCTCGGTTTTTTCATCGAGATCCGTCCCGACGGCCACGTCGTCATCGGCAGCAACCAGCCCGAGATCGGCCAGGGCGTGCGCACGGCGCTGCCGATGCTCGTCGCCGAGGAACTCGACGTCGACTGGAGCCAGGTCAGCATCACACCGATGCCGCTCGGCATCGTCAAGACGAGCGACGGCTATACGTGGAAGTACGGCGGCCAGGGCGTCGGCGGCAGCACGGGGCTCACGAGCAACTGGCAATACATGCGCGAGGTCGGTGCCGCGGCGCGGCAACAGTTGATCCGGGCCGCCGCGGAGCGCTGGGGCGTCTCGCCTGATAGCTGTTCGACGGACGTAGGCCATGTCGTCTGCCCCTCGCTCGGCGAGCGCCTGCCCTATTCCGAACTCGTGGCCGAAGCCGCAGCGCTCGACGTGCCGGAAGACACGCCGCCGCTCAAGGACATGGACGACTACCGTATCGTCGGCCGTCGCCACGGCACGATCGACGCACGCGACATCGTCACGGGCAAGGCCAAGTACGGCATCGACACGCGCCAGCCAGACATGCGATTCGCCGTCATCGCGCGCAGTCCGTACCTGAACGGGCGACCGAAATCCTTCGACGACTCGGCGGCGCGCAAGGTCGACGGCGTGCTCGACGTCTTCGAGATCGAGGGCCCCGCACCGGGCGAGCCCTACCAGATCCTCGCAAGCGGCGTCGCGGTCGTCGCCACCTCGACCTGGGCGGCGATAAAGGGACGCGACGCCCTGGTCGTCGACTGGGACAAGGGACCGAACGCCAGCGACAGCTCCGAGGCGTTCTGGGCCGAGAACGCACGCCTGCTCGACGGCGACGGCCAGGTCGTCGTCGACGACGGCGATTTCGAGGCAGCAATGGC
>JBFISV010000259.1:0-4165 GCA_041608415.1 Woeseiaceae bacterium | reverse complement strand
TCCTCGGTCTTCTGCACCATCGATATGACGGTGTACAGAAAAAAAGCGAGGCCGAAACCTCCGAGTACCCGGGCATTAACGTTGTTCACGAGCCCGAGGACGAGATCGACGTAGTCGCGGCCCTGGTCGCCCAGCGGCAGGAACAGGCCGTACAGCTGGTCGGCGACCTCCTCGTGAACGCCAAGCCCTTTGAGTACCGAAAAGCTGAACGCGAGCAGCGGCACGATCGACAACAAGGTCGTGTACACAAGGCTCATTGCGCGCAGCGTGAGCTGTCCCGAGAATACGTCGCGCAGCACGGCATACAGGTATCGCAGTGCGAACCCGAGCCAGCGCCCCGGCAGCCCGCGTCTCGACAGCGTGTCGTGCCAGACGAAGTGCTCCAGTTTTTTACGCAGATCTGCGAACATGCGGCGATTGTACCTGCACAATTCCGCGAATGACCCGCCAATGGGCGCAGCGAGTAAGGAGAATACCGGATTGCGGACGGGGGCCTATGCAGAGCGCATCATCTGTATGACCGAGGAGACGACCGAGGTCCTGTACGCGCTCGGGGAGCAGGATCGTATCGTCGGTATATCGGGTTTCACGGTGAGGCCGCCGGAGGCGCGCCGGGAGAAACCGAAGGTGTCCGCGTTTACGAGCGCAAAAATCGATAGGATTGTCGCGCTCGAGCCGGGTCTCGTCCTCGGCTTCTCCGACCTGCAGGCCGATATTGCCGCCACGCTGGTACGCCATGGCGTGGCCGTGCACATTTTCAATCAGCGCTCCGTCGACGGCATCCTCGCCATGGTGCGCACGCTCGGGGGATTGGTCGGCGAACAGCAGAAGGCGGCCGACTATGCCGATGTCCTCGAACGGGGCATCGACGCGCTGCGATCGACGGCGGCGGGCTTCGCCCGGCGGCCGAAAATCTATTTCGAGGAATGGGACGACCCGCAAATCAGCGGCATTCGCTGGGTGTCGGAGCTGATCGGGATCGCGGGCGGGGAGGACATTTTTCCGGAGCTGGCGGCCGAGGCGCTTGCCAGGCGGCGTATCGTCGCCGATCCCGGGGACGTGATCCGGCGCGCGCCCGACATCATTATCGGATCCTGGTGCGGCAAGAAGTTTCGCCCCGGCAGAGTCGCCGCGCGCCCCGGCTGGGATCGGATTCCGGCCGTGCGCGACCATCAGATTCACGAGGTCAAATCGGCGCTGATCCTGCAGCCGGGCCCGGCGGCGCTCACGGACGGCGTGCGCGAACTGCACCGTATTGTCAGGGCGTGGCAGGCGCGCTGAGCTCCGCTGCCCGCGTGTCAGTGGCCGGTAATGCGGGTAACGGCTTCGCGGTATCGCGCCGCGGTCTGCTCGAGGATTTCGCGCGGCAGCGCGGGACCCGGGGGCGTCTTGTCCCAGTCGATGCTATCGAGGTAGTCGCGCAGGAACTGCTTGTCGAAACTCGGTGGATTGACGCCCGTGCGGTAACCGTCGACCGGCCAAAAGCGTGACGAGTCCGGCGTCAGCACCTCGTCGATGAGGAACAGGTTGCCCTCGTCATCCAGCCCGAACTCGAATTTGGTGTCCGCGACGATGATGCCGCGATCGCGCGCATACCTCGCGGCGCGCTCGTAGATTTCGATGGCGACGTCGCGGACGCGGTGTGCGAGCCGTTTGCCGATGCGTTCGACGACCGTGTCGAAACTGATGTTCTCGTCGTGTGCGCCGGCCTCGGCTTTGCTCGCAGGCGTGAATACGGGCTGCGGCAGCCGGGCGGCCTGCTCGAGGCCCGGCGGCAGGCGAACACCGCTCGTCATCCCGTTTTGCTGATAATCGCGCCAGCCCGACCCGATCAGGTAGCCGCGTACGACGGCCTCGATGGGGAGCGGCTTGAGACGCTTGACGACCAGCGCGCGGCCGGCCAGTTCGCGCACGAGATCGGGGTCGCCAATCACGTCGCCGAGTGCGACGTCGGTGAGCTGATTGTCGATGATGTCGGCCATCATCTGAAACCAGAACAGAGACATCCTCGTCAGCATCCTGCCTTTGCCGGGGATCGGGTCCGGCATGACGACGTCGTAGGCCGACAGCCTGTCGGTCGTGACCATGAGCAGATGCTCGTCGTCAACGCTATAGATATCGCGCACCTTGCCGCGGCCGATCAGGGGGAGATTCGGAATCGACGATTCGAACAGTGCATCGACGTCATGCATCGCGCTTTCACGGGATCCAGGAAGAGGGCGGATCATCGCCGTTTGCCGTTGGCGAGGCAAGCCGGGGACATAGGAATGATGACCGGCAGACGTTAGGATTGGCGCATCCTCGCATGCCGGGATACACGATTGTACTGGGGCAAGATTATCGGAACCCTGGCCGGGCTCGCGACCGCGAAGCCGCTCTTCGTGCTGCTGGGCCTGGCGCTGGGCCATCAGTTCGACCGCGGATTCGCGGCGCGCTTCCGGCCGTTCGACGACCGGGCGGCCGGCGCCGTGGCGTACGGCGAGGCGTTCGTGCGCGCGCTGTTCCTGGCGATGGGACATCTTGCCAAGATCGACGGTCGCGTCTCAGAGGACGAGATCCGGGCCGCGCGATCGGTCATGCACAGGCTGGGCCTGGGGCCTGCCCAGGTGCAGCAGGCGATCGCCTGGTTCGACGCCGGCAAGGGGCCGCATTTCTCGCTGCGGCCGACAATCGCCGAGCTCCGCCGCGACGGCGCCCAGCGGCCCGATGCGCGCACGCTGTTCCTGCGGCTGCTGCTCGAGGTGTCGTTCGCGAAAAGCAATGTCGGGCGCGAGGAGCGGGCGGCTATCTGGACAATCTGCCGCGAGCTGCACATAGGTCGCGTCGACCTCGCGCAACTCGAGGCGATGGTGCGCGCGCAAAAGGGCTTCCGCCGCTCGCCCGCGGGCGACGTTGACTCGGCGCGCGTCAAGGCCGCGTATAGGGCGCTGGGCGTCGCGCAGTCGGCCAGCAACGAGCAGATCAAGACTGCCTACCGTCGACTGATGAACAAGAACCACCCGGACAAGATTGCGGCCAGCAACCCCGGCGATGCCGAGTTGGCCGAGGCCGAGCGCCGCACGCGCGAGGTCAGGAGCGCCTACGATTTGCTCAAGGCGCGGCGTGCCATCCGCTGACATTGCGCGAACCGTACACTGACGACCGGCTGACGACAGGCCGACGGCGGCTGTCGGAATCCACGCGGCTGGGTTACATTTACCGCTGCCCTGCAGGATGATCCAGTGACGCCACTCATTGCTCCCTCGATACTGTCCGCCGACTTCGCGCGCCTCGGCGACGAGGTTCGTGCCGTGCTCGACGCCGGCGCCGATATCGTGCATTTCGACGTCATGGACAATCATTTCGTGCCCAACCTCACGATCGGGCCGTTGATTTGCGATGCGCTGAGAAACCACGGTATCGAGGCGCCGATCGACGTGCATCTCATGATCGAACCCGTGGATCGCATCATTCCCGACTTCGCGCGGGCCGGTGCGAGTTACATCACGTTTCACCCGGAGGCGAGCCGGCACGTCGACCGCACGCTCGCGCTGATCCGCGAGCACGGCGCCAAGGCGGGCCTCGTGTTCAGTCCCGCCACGCCGCTGGACTGGCTCGATCACGTCATGGACAAGGTCGACATGGTCCTGATCATGTCCGTGAATCCGGGGTTCGGCGGACAGTCGTTCATCCCGGCGGCGCTCGACAAGCTGCGCCTGGCGCGCGAGCGCATCGATGCGAGCGGCCGCGAGATGCGCCTCGAAATAGACGGTGGCGTGAAAGTCAGCAATATCGGTGCGATCGCGGCGGCCGGCGCCGACACCTTCGTCGCCGGCTCCGCGATTTTCGGCAGCCCGGACTACACGGCGACGATCGCCGCGATGAAGGCGGAAATCGATAAGGCGGCAGGCGAAGCGGCAGGCTGAGGCCGCCGCCGATTCAGAAGTTCCGGTTCGGCCGTGTGCCGTAGACCACGATCGTCTTGCCGCTGGCCGACACCAGGCCCTGTTCCTCGAGCACTTTGAGTACGCGCCCCGCCATTTCGCGCGAGCAGCCGACCAGGCGGCTGAGCTCCTGGCGACTGACCTTGATCTGCATCCCGTCGGGGTGGGTCATCGCGTCGGGCTCGTTGCAAAGATCCATGATGGCGTGGGCGACACGGCCCGTGACGTCGACGAACGCGAGG
>JBFISV010000258.1:0-4165 GCA_041608415.1 Woeseiaceae bacterium | reverse complement strand
TGGAGCGAGGCCGCCGAGGCGGGCAGCCTGATCGGCCAGAAGCTCGTGCTCAACGAATTCTATGCGTACGCAGCCTTCATCCAGGTGCGCGAGGGCCTGTCGCCGTATACGCAGCTCGTCGTCACGTTCGCGTTGTGCGGCTTCTCGAACCTCGGCTCGATCGCGATCCTGCTGGGCGGTCTCGGCGCGGTGATTCCGGGCCGGCGACACGACATCGCGCGGCTCGGCCTCAAAGCCGTGATCGGCGGCACGCTGGTCAACCTGATGAACGCGGCGCTGGCCGGCTTGTTTTTCTCGCTTAAGGGCTTATAAGGGGCGTCATGGGACGCGCAATTATCCTCGTCATGGATTCCTTCGGTATCGGTGCAACCGACGACGCCGAGCGCTTCGGCGATGCCGGCGCCAACACCTTTGGCAGTATCGCGCGCGCACGCGCGGCGTCGGATGCGGGTCCGCTCGAGTTGCCGAATCTCGCGCGACTCGGCCTTTATCATGCGAGCCGCGACAGTGCCGGCGAGTTTCCGCCGGGCGCGGACCCCGACGCGGAAGTCGTCGGCACCTACGGCTTCGCGGAGGAGCTCTCGAGCGGCAAGGACACGCCGAGCGGCCACTGGGAAATCGCGGGCGTCCCCGTGCTGTTCGACTGGGGCTACTTCACGGGCAAAACCGATACGTTTCCGAAGGAATTGCTCGAAAAACTGATCGAGCGCGCCGGCCTGCCGGGCGTGCTCGGCAACTGCCACTCCTCGGGCACGACGATCATCGCCGAGCTCGGGGAAGAACACGTGCGTACCGGCAAGCCGATCGTGTACACGTCCGCGGACAGCGTCTTCCAGATCGCGGCGCACGAGGAGGCCTTCGGGTTGGAGCGTTTGTACGAGCTCTGCGACATCGCGCGCGAGCTCGTCGACGAGTACAACATCGGCCGCGTCATCGCCCGGCCGTTCGTCGGCGACGGACCGGACAGCTACGTGCGCACGGGCAACCGCCGCGACCTGACGACGCCGCCACCGTCGAAAACGGTGCTCGACAAGCTGGTCGACGCCGGCGGCGAGGTGGTCAGCATCGGCAAGATCGCGGACATATACGCGCACCAGGGCATCACGAAAACGATCAAGGCGACGGGCAATGCCGCGCTGTTCGACGCGACGCTCGAAGCGCTCGACGACGCGCCCGATCGCTCCATCGTGTTCACGAATTTCGTCGACTTCGACATGCTCTACGGGCACCGCCGCGACGTCGAGGGCTACGCGGCCGCGCTCGAGTATTTCGACGGGCGACTGCCCGAGCTGTTCGCAAAGATGAAAAAAGACGACCTGCTCGTCATCACGGCGGACCACGGCTGCGACCCGACCTGGCAAGGCAGCGACCACACGCGCGAGCGCATCCCCGTTATCGCGTACGGGGCGGGACTCGAGCCCGGCTCGATCGGCAAGCGCAAGAGCTTCGCCGACATCGGTCAGAGCGTAGCGAACCACTTCGGCCTCAGCCCGATGGACTACGGGGAAAGTTTTCTGTAGCGACGGTAGCGTCCGCGCCAACGCGCGTGATCGGACGCCGTCGCTGGCGGGGTTGCCTGAAACTCAATTTGATCCTGAACTGCTCTCACGCATGCCAGGCGCCGATTCGTGAAGCATCCGGGCTAAGTCGGCAATCCGCAATTCGTACAAAACTTCTTGTTCGCGAGCGGACGACCGCAACCGATGCAGAACTTTCGCCGCGCCTCCCGTTTTCGATCCGCGCCGCCGGCGCCCTCGATTTCCTCGATCAGCTTGTCCATGCCCGCGTGGAAGAACGGCTCGAGCGGGATGAACAATGCGTTGCGGAATGCCAATGGCGCCAGGGACTCCGGCAGTTCTTCCTGTTTGGGCATTTCCGCCGCCTCGACGAGAACCGGAATCACAGGTATCTCTTTCTCCAGCGCGGCTTCGATTTCGACGCGCACGAAGTCCTCCGGCGAGTCGAGGCGTCTTCGATTATCCTTATCACGCGAGTCGATCCACTTCGGCCCGATGACGGCGATCACGATATCGCTCTTTGCAATGGTGTCCTGAATGTTGACGCGATAGTCCGCGCCGATCGGGATCGAATCGACGTCGCGGAAAATCGATCGCTTGCCGAAATGGTTGGTCAGTCGATCACTGATTCGACCGGTGATCGCCCGGCTGTCCTCGCGGCGATAGGACAGGAATATCGTGCGCTCTTTCTTCCTGGCAACGCGGCGCGGACTCGCGCCACCGGAAGGCGCCGAAGCCGACTCCAATCGCTTTCGGGGGCCCGCGCCTGTTTGCTTGAGATAGAGATACTCCTGAGGCGATACGATAGAGCTTACGGTGCGGCCCAATCCTTCGAGACTCAAAGTATCGCGTATCGACTTGGGGCCGCTGGTACCGCATTCCATGGCAATCGATTGACCGGGGCGCAGATCGACCACGAGCGGCTTGCTTTTGTAAAAGTCGAACTCGACGTGTACCGTGCGCCGCCCAGGAGGCAAGCTGAATTCTTTGGTTTCTCCGGAGTTGATCTTGTCGATCAGCGTGTTGTCGACCAATAGCGAGAAAGCGCGAAGCCCGCCGGACAGCGAGTGCTCTCTTTTGACCGTCAGGTACGCATTTTTGCCCGACATCGCAATTTGCCAATCTGCAACAAGTGGCGGAGTCAGTAGCCACCCGAAACAAAAGCCCAAAGTACGGCAAGCGCCAGCCCGCCAAACAGCCACAGCTTGCCGACGGACTTGGATTCATCGCTGTCCGCTTTGAGCAGGTAGACGAGCCCCATGATGATGCCGATGAGCGGCATCAGGACGCTGGCGCCGAGAATGCCGTATTTGAGGCCATCCGATATGGTACCGGCCGCCGTGCTTTGGGATGCGCCCGGGTCGATGAACCCGGGAGCCTCTTCGCGTGCAGGCTCGGCGTTGCCGCCAGCGCCGGCCATGGAAGTGCCGCACTCACCACAAAAGCGAGCGTCGTCTTCGTTTTGGGCACCGCACTCAGAACAGAACATGAACCACTCCCGACTGTAGCCGCAATGCTACAACATCTGGGCGACTTTGCGGAATTTCGCCCGGGCGCAGGCCCGCAGGTAACTCGAGCCGTCGCCTGCCACCTTTTCGACAGCTTCTATCCATTTGCGAGATCATTGCGCCATTCGGGCTTCACTGCTGCCTCGAGTGCCCCGGGTGGGAGTCGAGCGGCTCTTCGTGCCGGACCCTTCGCCGGACCCATTGCCGGTCCAGCTGCCGTTCCATCGGTCGCCGCGAACGGCCACACCTGCACGGCACAACGAAGATGCGAACGGTCGCGTCGCGAAGACGGCTTCGGGGTCCGGTTTCACGCCGGCATACCGAGTGAGCCCGCCGTACCCGCCCGGGAAAACAATGCTGACTATCGGACCGCGCCATTGAAACACGGCGACATGCCGCAGTGCCTAAGCGGATTCTTTGGCCCGCATTCTCGCGTCGCGGCGCCGTTCGCCTTCGGCCAGCAGTTTCTTGCGCAGGCGCAGGCTCGATGGCGTGATCTCGACGAGTTCGTCGTCGTCGATGAACTCGAGCGCGGCCTCGAGCGACAGTTTCACGGGCGGCGTGAGCTGGATATTTTCGTCATTGCCGGCCGATCGAATGTTGGTCAATTGCTTGGCCTTCGTTGGATTGACGGGCAGATCGTTGCCGCGGCTGTGAATGCCGACCAGCATGCCTTCGTACACCTCGACGCCATGGCCGATGAACAGGCTGCCGCGTTCCTGCAGGTTGAACAGAGCGTAGGCCAGCGCCTTGCCGGCGACGGTGGATACGAGCACGCCGTTGTTGCGCTGGCCGATCTCGGCGGGCACGCGCGGCGCGTAGCGGTCGAAGACGTGATAGAGGAGACCTGTGCCCGACGTCGTCGTCAGAAACTCGGTCCGAAAACCGATCAGGCCGCGCGCGGGAATGCGGTACTCGAGGCGCATGCGGCCGCGGCCGTCCGGCGCCATGTTGACGAGTTCGCCCTTGCGCTCTGCGAGCCGCGTCATCACGCCGCCCTGGTACTGCTCCTCGAAGTCCACCGTGACAAACTCCCAGGGTTCGTGCACGGTGCCGTCGATGGTCTTCTCTATGACGGCGGGCCGCGACACCGCGAGCTCGAAGCCTTCGCGCCGCATCGTTTCGATCAGGATCGACAGG
>JBFISV010000257.1:0-4225 GCA_041608415.1 Woeseiaceae bacterium | reverse complement strand
CCGTGTTCGAGCAGCCAGTCGATGGCGATTTGCTCGAGCACCATCGGTTCCACCTGCTGCACCACCTGCGGATTGCCCATGTACATGTTGACCATGTCCTCCGAGTTTTCGTAGCTCGCGCACATCTCCTCTACGTGGGCGCGCAGCCGGGGTTCGTCGAGGCGCAGGTCCTGATCGGCGATGACCTGGCGGATCAGGAGGCCGAGGCGCACGCGCCTGTCCGCGCTCTCGGCGAAATTCTCGAGCGGCGGCGCCTTGTCGTGATCCTCTATGCCTAAGCGCCGCATCGCCTCGTGCTGCATCGAGTGCATTTCCTGCTGCTTCAGCGTTCGCGGAATTTCCAGTGGATTTGCCTCGAGCAGGCCGTTCATGACCTGTTCCCTGAGGTCGTTTTTGACCTTCTGGTCGGCCTCGCGTTGCATGTTTTCACGAACGTCCGCCCTGAATTGCGCGAGGCCGCCTTTCTCGACGTTGAACATGCGGGCCAGTTCGTCATCGGCGGGCGGCAATACCATTTCCTCGACCGAGTGCGCGTGGACCGTAAACTCGACTTTCTGTCCCTGCAGATCTTCCGCGTGATAGTCCTTGGGGAACCTGACCTTGAAACTCTTGTCGGCGCCGGCCTTGATGCCCGTCAGTCCTTTCTCGAAATCCGGCAACATCTGTCCCTGACCGAGAACGACCGGCACGTTGGTGCCCTCGCCACCCTCGATTTTCTCGCCTTTGAGGACGCCCGTGAAATCGCACACGACGCGATCGCCCGAGGCACTCGCGCGATCGACTTCGACCCATTCCGCCTTTTGTTGCCGAAGTTTATCGATCATCGCGTCGACGTCCGAATCTTCGATCGACACGTCGGGTTTTTCGACCTTGATCTTGTCGAGGTTCCTGAGCTTGACCTCGGGCATGACCTCGAGGGTGGCCACGTAGGCGAAGCTTTTGCCGTCCTCGTCTTCCTGTTCGATGGTCGGCGCGCCGGCCGGATGCAGGTTTTCCTGAGTAACGGCATCGGTGTAGCTTTTCTGCATGAGGTCGGCAAGCACCTCGGCCCGAATTTGTTTGCCGTAGCGCTGGCGAACGACCTTGGGCGGCACCTTTCCCGGCCGAAAACCCTTGATCTTGACCGTCTT
This sequence comes from Woeseiaceae bacterium, assembly GCA_041608415.1. Lineage (GTDB taxonomy): Bacteria > Pseudomonadota > Gammaproteobacteria > Steroidobacterales > Woeseiaceae > UBA1847. Next base: position 3,095 of record JBFISV010000257.1, on the reverse strand, counting down.
GCCGACCGACTTGAGCCGCGTGTCGACCTCGCTTTCGATGCGCTCAACGGGCAATTCGACGCGCAATTTGCGCTCCAATGCGCCCGTTGATTCAACAGTGACGTGCATTGCTTTGGTTCCTCTCGGGCGCCTGCGGCCCGGCCTGTCGGGTCGTCGGCAGCAGCTGGCTCCGATGCGATTATGTTGCGCTGACCTAGTGTCTGGACGGCGAGAGCCTGGTGCGAAAGGAGAGACTCGAACTCTCACGGGTTGCCCCACTGGCACCTAAAGCCAGCGCGTCTACCAATTCCGCCACTTTCGCCCGATCCCCTCCGGGGAGCGTTGGCACCCGTACGAACCGTCCAGCCGGCGCATTATAGCGGAAGCAAAACGATTGTAGGAGCGGCTATGCGGGTCCACCCGGGCACTTCGGCCAGCCGGAGGTGCGGGCGCCGGCCCGCACAAAGCACCGGCACCGGCCGGACCGGCGGCAAGCCACGAACGGGGCGGCGCCCCGTTACCGGCTGCGCGGCGCGCGAGGCGTGGCTCGTCACCCGCGCAATGCCGCTTCTACGCGAGAAACCGGTATCTCGAGGCGAGCTTGTGATCGAGGCCGATCGCCCGGCCCGCGTGCAGTCCCGCGAGCACCACGAAGATGACGAACCAGATCACGTCGTGATTCTGGCCGTCGAAAATTCCCTGTCCTTTCGCGAACCAGAAACTCGCCAGCATGATCGCGCCGGCGATGGCCGCGTAGCGCGTGGCCAAACCCACGATCATCGCAGCGCCGACCAGCAACTCGCCCCACGACACGAGGAAGGCGAAAACCGACGCGTTCGGCAGCACGACCGATTCGAGAAAGGGGCGGAAAAACCCGAAGCTCGACTCGAGGCGCGACTCCACGAATCCGGCGAGGCCCTGCTCGAAATTTCCACGCGCGATCTTGCCGATGCCGTGATACAGGAAGAACACGCCCGTATAGACGCGCAGCACGACGATCGGCCAAATGCGGATTCTCGAGGCTCGGAATTCGTCGAGATTACTCATTGTTATTCTCCTCTCGCTGCCGGCCCCGGACGCCGCCTGAAGGCCGCTATGCAGGCATGGTACCTGCCGGAGGCCCGGGTTCGTAGGGTTGCCTGCCGATTTCGGACGAGGATCACAGCCGCGGCGGGCGCCGGGCGCTACGATCAGGTCCGAAACCCCGCGCTTCGGAGGCGGTCCGTGGATCGATGAAAGGCCGGACTAAAGGCCCGACTAAAGGCCGGATGAAAGGCCGGATTATTGGCACCGTGTTCGCACTGCCGTTCCTCGGTGTCGGCATCTGGATGCTTTGGTCGATCGGCAGCACCTGCCACGACGCGTGGCAGATGAGCCGCTGGCAGCCCGCCGAGGCGCGGCTCGAAGCAGCAGGCTTCAAAAGAAAAAGCGGCGATAATTCGGATACTTACGAAGCATACGCGCGCTATTCCTACAGCGTATCCGGGCAGTCGTTCACGGGCGAGCGCGTATCGATCGCCGCGGGCGGCGACAATATCGGCGACTTTCAAAAAAACCTCGGCTCGCGACTCGCTGCGGCCATGGGGCGCGGCGAACGCATTACCGTCTGGGTCGAGCCGGACGATTGGTCGCAGTCGATCGTCGATCGGTCCATTCGCTGGGAGCTGCTCGGCTTCAAGGCGATTTTCATGCTCGTGTTCGGCGGCGTCGGCCTCGTTGTGCTGATTGCCGTGTGGAGCGCCCCCGGGAAAAATGACGAATCAGCGCCGGCGACGGACGATGCGCCCTGGTTGCAGAATGCCGACTGGCAGTCGCCGGTCATCCGCTCGGATGCGAAATCGGCCATGCGCGGCGCGTGGCTGTTTGCGGCGGTCTGGAGCCTGATCTGCGCACCGCTGCCGTTCGTCATCTATCGCGAGGTCGTCGAGAAGCAGAACTCACTCGCGCTCGTGGGCCTGCTGTTTCCGATCGTGGGTGTCGGTCTGCTCGTGTGGGCGATCCGGCGCACGCTGGAGTGGCGGCGTTTCGGTGCGACCCCGGTCGTACTGGACCCGTACCCCGGGTCCATCGGCGGACATGTCGGCGGCAGCATCGATACCCGCATACCGTTCAGTTCGGCCAACAAGTTCCTGCTCACGCTCACGAACCTGCACAGCTACATGTCGGGCAGCGGCGACAGCCGCAGCCGGCGCGAAAAGGCGCTGTGGCAGGACGAACTCGTGGCGACGACCGAAGCCTCGGCAGGCGGCACGCGACTCGAGTTTCGCTTCGACGTGCCGGACGGGCTCGACGAATCGGACGCAGAGCACTCGGGCGACAGCTATCGGCTCTGGCGCCTGAGCGTGCGGGCGCCTCTGCAGGGCACCGATTTCGATCGCGATTTTACAGTTCCGGTGTATGCGACCGCGACGACGTCGGAGCACCTTGCCGACCGCGATGCGCAGTCGGCGCGGGCCGAACGGGACGCGCTGCAAGACGAGGCCGTGCGTGGCATCGTGCGCATCGAGACCCATGGCATTCGCAAGACACTCGTGTATCCGATGGGCAGCAACCTGTATTCGAATCTCGCGGGATTCGTCATCGGATCCGTGTTTGCCGCGGCGGGCGGCTACCTCATCGTCAGCGAGGGCATGATCTTTTTCGGCGGCACGTTTTTCGCCGTCGGCTCGCTCATCGCGCTCATCGCCTCATACATGATGCTGAAATCGCTCGACGTGAGCTGGGACGGCACATCCATCGTTGCGGTGCGCCGCTGGCTCGGCATTCCGATAGCGAGGCGCGCCATCCGCCCGAGCGACTTCGAGCATTTCGAAAAAATCAGCGAGATGCAGTCACAAATCGGCGGCAAACACGTGATGTACTACAAGGTCCTCGGCGTCGATCGGCACGCGAACAGACTCACGCTCGGAGAAGGTTTTCGCGGCGAAGCCGGTGCCGATGCGGGTATTCGCCTGCTGGCCCGCGAACTCGGCCTGGGCCGGGCGAAGGTCGTCAGCCGGCCGCCGCGCGCGACGTTCCGCGAAAGACTCGTCGATCATTCCTGATTGCGCGTTACTTCGGGTTACTGAACGAATCCGCGAACTCCAGCGCCGGGGGCGGCTGCATCGATACCAGTT
>JBFISV010000256.1:0-4226 GCA_041608415.1 Woeseiaceae bacterium | reverse complement strand
TTCCAGAAGGACGTCGACTGGTTCTTCGACGAGGCGCTCGACGACGATGCGATCGACACCGCGCCGACGGCCGCGGTCGGCGGCATGCCGCTCGAGCCCGGCTTCCTGTTTTCCGAAAGCCAGCTGCAGCTCGCGATTCCGGAACTGCTCGCCCAGACCGGCACGACCGGACGGCAGTTCGCCCACCTCCTGATTCGCGCCCACCAGGAATCGAGCCAGAATCGTTTTCCGGACATCGAACGCGCGGCCGAGAGTATCGGCAAAAAGAAGTTTCCGCTCGGGGTCGAAGACGTGTTCGATATCGCCAGCCACCTCGGACTCGACGTCAAGTGGTTCGACAATCCGTCGTTCAGGGACCAGGACGACCCCGACACGCACCTCGACACGCTCGTGCGCTCGTTTTTCGACGCGCCGAACACGGTGTACCTGAATCGAACCCTGAAGAAGATGCCGGCGCGCCTCAAGTTCGACCTGGGGAATCACATCGCGCACAAAATCCTTCACGATGGCGACGGAGCTCGGGCGCCGCAGATGTCGGGAGGTCGCGTCGGCGGCCGGCGCCACGACATGGAGTCGCCGAACATCCACGCCAAGGACATCCTGTTTGCGTGGCGGGACTTCGAGTGCAGTTATTTCGCGGCCGCGCTGCTCGCGCCGAAAACGCCGTTCCGGCAGTTCCTGGCGAGAAACGCTTACGCAATCACCGCGGGCGAGAAAGTGGATCTGACCACGACGCTCGTAATGCGGCGCATGCCGAGCGTGTCGCCGTACCCGCACTGGCATTATTTCGACGCCTACCCGCCCGGCAACCTGCGCGCGGTTTATCGCGGCAACGGCATTCCGCTGCCCTGGGGCAACATGACGATGGTGTCCGATCCCTGCCAGCACTGGGCCGTGTTTCGCATGCTCAACTCGCGCTCGAAAGCGCCCACCTCGCAGATTTCGGTGCTGCGCTCCGGCGACGACAAACGCCTGTATTGCTGCCAGTCGATCCGCAGCACGGACGCGGCGGGCAATGCCCACGTGCTCTGCGCGGGCGTCGACCTCGCGCCCGCACTGGCCGCGCAGAGCATCCATGCCGGCGAGACGATCGACATGATCGAGGCGAGCTGCAATGAGAATGGCGGTTCGGGACCGATCCCGGACCTCGCCCGCCGGCAGCTCACGAGCATAAGCAAGATCCTCAACATCGGCTGGATCGCCGAGGGCGTCGCGAAGGACGCGATCATCATCTGCCCGCGGAGTTCCTCGTGTCCCCGCGACCGCCACTGCCTCGGCCGAAAAACCCCGCAACGGCGCTCGCCGATCGACGGCATCCGCGAATCGGTGCTTGCGTCGAGGGGTTAGCACGCTTGCCCGTTTTTCCAGTACGCTATGCCGCTCCGCCGCCGAGTGAGCGCCGCTTGCCGATGAACAGAATGAGCAACAGCCCCGACGTACAGGGCTTTTTCGACGACGCGACGTCCACTGTGTCCTACGTCGTCACGGACCGCGAAACCCGGCGCGCGGCGATCATCGACCCGGTGCTCGATTACGATCCCGCGTCGGGCCGCACCCGAACGCAGTCCGCCGATGCGCTCGTCGAATTCGTCGGACGGCACGAACTCGAGGTCGACTGGGTTCTCGACACCCACGTTCATGCCGACCACATCACGGCGGCGCCGTACGTCCGCGAACGGCTCGGCGGTTGCATCGGGATCGGCGAGCATGTTGCGGCCGTGCAGCGCGAGTTCAAGTCGATCTTCAACCTGCACGATCTCGCGACGGACGGTCGGCAATTCGGTCATCTGTTCGCCGCCGGCGAGACGTTTTCGCTCGGCGGCATCGAAGCGCGCGTTCTGCATACGCCGGGGCATACACCCGCCTGCGTCACCTACGTCATCGGCGACGCGGCGTTTGTCGGCGACACCCTGTTCATGCCCGATTACGGCACCGCCCGCGCGGATTTTCCGGGCGGCGATGCGGCGACCCTGTACGATTCCATCCAGGCGATCCTGTCGCTCGCGGATGACACGCGGCTGTTCATGTGTCACGACTACAAGGCACCCGGCCGCAGTGAATTGGCGTGGCAAACCACGGTCAAAGAGCAGCGCGAGCGAAACATCCACGTCAATCGGGACGTCACGCGCGAAGATTTTGTCGAGTTTCGCAAGCAGCGCGACAGCGGCCTCGCCATGCCGGCGCTGATGCTGCCCGCCGTGCAGATGAACGTTCGCGCGGGCCGGCCGCCGGAACCGGAGGACAATGGCGTCTGCTACCTGAAGATTCCGCTCGACGCCCTGTGAACCGATCCGCGGGCGGCAAAACAACGGCGCAGGCTACAGCATGAACGTGCAAAGCCTCAGCGAAGATTTCACCGTCGCCGGACAGATCCGCGCGGACGATGTCGGCGCCATCGCGGACGCCGGATACCGGGTCGTCGTCTGCAACCGTCCCGACGGCGAGGACCCCGGGCAGCCGGATGCGGCGGACATCGGCGCCGCCTGCGAGGCACGCGGCCTCGAATTTCATCACCTGCCGATCCGGGGCGCGAACCTCGACGCCGGCATCGTCGAGACCTTCCGCGGCATCCTGGACAACGCGACGGGGCCCGTCTTCGCCTACTGCCGGTCGGGCCAGCGCTCCGCCTACCTGTGGATCAGCGCGAGGCGCTGATTGGGCGATCAGGAAATCTTGCTGCGAAACCTTCGCATTCCGGCGATCCAGCGATCGTAGTCGCTGGCCTTGCGGCCGAAATAGGTCGCGACCTGCGGGTGCGGCAGGATCAGGAAGCGCCCGTCCCGCACGCCGTCGACGATGCTGTCCGCGACCGCTTCGGGCGGCAATATGCCGTCGACGTCATTGCCGCCGAAACCGCCGCCGGTCGAGTCGGAATCATCCTCTATACCGATCATGCGCGTTGCCACGGCCTGCGGGCAGACCACGGACACGTGAATTCCGTCGTCACCGTGCGTGATCGCGAGCGACTCGGCGAACGCGACGGCGGCATGCTTGCTCGCCGAGTACGCGGCGTCGCCGATCTGGCTCAGGAGCCCGGCCGCCGAGGCGATATTGACGAAGAATCCGCCGCCTCGGTCGACCATGCGCGGCACGAGTGCGCGCGCGGCAAAAACATGCGCCATGACGTTGACGCGCCAGCAGGCCTCCCAGCGATCCGCGATTTTTACGACGCCGCCCTCCTTCGACGCCGCGCCGGATTTTCCATCGCCATAGCCCACGCCGGCATTCGAGACGAACAGGTCGATCGGGCCGATCGATTCCTCGACGCTGTCGATGATGTCGGCCAACTCCGCTTCGTCGCCGACGTCGACCTCGAACGCGCGGCCCTCGAGTTCCGTCGCAACGGTGTTCGCCGCGGCGCCGTCGAGGTCGGCCACCACGGTCTGGATGCCCTCGCGATGCAGGCGGCGGCAAATTGCACGCCCGATGCCGTGTCCGCCGCCCGTAACGAGCGCGAGCCTGATGTCGGTGAAGTCGGCCAATGATTTACTCCGTTTCGTAAACGATCTCACCGTCCATCATCGTCATGACGACGCCGGTCTCGTGAATCGTGTAAGGATCGATGTCGAAGATGTTGCGGTCGAGTACGACGAGGTCCGCTTTCTTACCGACTTCGATCGAGCCGAGCGCCTCCTCCATGTGCAGCTGGTAGGCGGCGTTCAGTGTAAATCCCCGCACGAGGCTCGCGACACTCAAGCGTTCCGCTGCGCGCGGCTGAACCGGGGCGTCGCGATTGCCGGGCTCCTGTCGCGTATGCCCGATTTCGATCTGCAGTAGCGGAGACAGGCCCTGCGTGCCGGCGCCGCTGGCCGGAAAATCGCTGCCGAAAGTCAGCCGCGCGCCGGCGTCCTCGATGCTCCTGAAGCGCCAATAGCGTGCGAATTGATCCTCGCTGACGAACTGTTCGCCGTACGTGTCGTAACTCGCCCACAATGGCGTGCTCTGCGCAATGACGTCGAGTTCGGCGAATCTCGGCACGTCCTGATCGGTCACGACCTGGATGTGGCATATCGTATACCGCGTTTCGCTGTGCGGTCGTGCTCGCCGTGCGACTTCGATCGCGTTCAGCGATTCGTGCACGGCCCGTTCGCCGAGCGCATGTACGTGTATGTCCATGTTCGTCGCCGCGGCAGCACTCATCATTTCGACGAGCTGCCGCTCGGTGAACACGGTTTCGCCGGCATTGCCGGGCTCGCCCTGGTAGTCCTCGAACATCGCCGCCGTGC
>JBFISV010000255.1:0-4231 GCA_041608415.1 Woeseiaceae bacterium | reverse complement strand
TCTCCGTCGTCGGCTCGGCCTTCGGGTCCCAGTTGGCGAGCGCGAGAATGTCCTCGCGCGTAACGTCGCGACCGTCTTCATGGCGCAGCAGGTTCTCGAGCAGGATCTTGAGCGAGTATGGCAGGCGGCCTACGTGGCCTTCTTTGACGGCATCGAGGCGGAAGATCTCTAGATCATCGCCAGCGACCGTTAGCGTCGAGCGTGCGCCGAAGCTGTCCTTCATCGTGTCGTTCTCCGGGATTGGTTGCGCGGGAACCGGCAACTGCTGCGGCTCCTCTCGGGCGGCAAATTATAGCGAATGGCGCCTGCTCGCGCCTCACCCGGATACGTCACGAGTGCGACGCGCTGTCGCTCATCGATTGTTCATCCGACGGATATTCCACTGTCGTGAATTGTCCCTGCTGTTCCGCAGGCTTTGAAAAACCGTCAGCCGAACAACGGCTTGACCCTGCTTTCACGCCAACGCGTGAAATATCCGGATCAGGCATTTGCCGCTGCCGACAGTATCGTGTCGGTTCCTGCACGCGCCAGGCGTTCGATGACGGCGCCGCCGAGACAGCGATCGCCGTCGTAAAAGACGACATACTGGCCGGGCGCGACCGCGCGTTGCGGCCGGTCGAAGATCACCTCGAGCGTGCCGTCGTCGCCGCGCTGCACCGTGCAGGACTGGTCCGGCTGTCGATGCCGGATTTTAGCCGCAACGCAGAGCCCCGCGCCCAAACCGCGCGGCGGATCACCGATCCAGTGCGGCTTCGCTGCCTGCAGGCGATCGCTGTACAGCCGCGGCGAATCGCCCTGGTCCACGATCAGCGTATTCTCGTCGAGATTCCTGTCGACGACGTACCAGGGTTCTCCCGAAGAATCCTTACGCCCGCCGATGCCGATTCCATGACGCTGACCGAGCGTGTAGTACATGAGCCCGGCGTGCTCGCCGAGCGTGGCCCCGCCGACACTCCGTATGGGTCCCGGATTCGCGGGCAGGTGGGTTTCGAGAAAGTCGCGAAAAGGGCGCTCACCGATGAAACAGATGCCCGTGCTGTCTTTCTTGTCGTGCACGGCCAGGCCATGGTCGCGCGCCAGACGGCGCGCGTCCTGCTTGGCGAGATCGCCGAGCGGAAACACCGTCTCGCGCAGCGCGTCCGCCGCTACCGAGTGCAGGAAGTAACTCTGATCCTTGCTCGCATCCCTGCCTTTGAGCAGCACCGGCGCGCCGTCGATCGTCGCCGTGCGCGCATAGTGTCCGGTCGCGAGCAGGTCGCCGCCCAGGCGCTTCGCATAATCACGGAAAACGCCGAACTTGATCTCGCGATTGCAGAGTACGTCGGGATTCGGCGTGCGGCCCGCGGCATAATCCGCAAGGAACCCGGCAAATACGCGCTCACGGTACTGGGCGGCGAAATTGGCGTGGTGCAGCGGGATGTCGAGTTTTTCACAGACGCGCCGCGCGTCCTGCAGATCGGCGGCGGCCGTGCAGTAGCCGTCGTCGTCTTCCCAGTTGGTCATGTGCAGCGCCCGGACCCGCGCGCCGGCTTGCTTCAGCAGGATCGCTGCCGCCGCCGAATCGACCCCGCCCGAAAGGCCGAGCACGACGGTCTTATCAGAGAGGTTTTTGCGCGGGTCCGCCATGGGGCGAGGATTCTATACGAGATCGGCCCCTGTGCCAGCCGTCGTTCGAAGGTCGTCGGGAGTCGCGGGCTCCCGTCAGACGCCGAGTCGGCGGAACTCCGCAACCGCCTGGCTCGCGGACCAGATGCCGTCGAAAACCTTCAGGTAGGATCGGGCGACGGCGGGTTCATCGGTGTCGGCAATTCCTTCCCAACGCGCGGACTGCAGCCGGTAGACCAGGGCTCTCTCGTCTGCGATGCAAAACGCTTCGCTGTGCGTGCGCAGGTCTTCGCGTACGTGTCGAAACTCGATGAACGTGTTCAGCCGGCGTGCCAGGTGTACGAAATTGTTGCCCTGCTTGACGGCATGCATCGGGTCCGCGATCAGCACGCGCACCCGGCCATAGGTCTGTGACAGCACCATGCGTTTGACGATATTGAGAAAGTCGGGATCGTCGTAAATCCCGGGCTCCAGATCGTGTGTAAATATGGAGACCTTGCGAGTCGCTCGACCGACGATCGTGACGGCAGCATCCCGCATTTCCTCGCGCGTGGAGATGAGCCAGCGTTTGCCGCCTGTACCTGAGTTTGTCATTCGTCGATGGTCGGTCTTTCCGGCAGCGTAGGCGGCTCTCGCGGCCGCTCGGGCCCGGCCCCGTCATGTTACCCGCGATGAATCTGCGGAAATGCCAACTGCGTCACACTTTGAGTGGCGACGAAGACGAGCGCCGAGGTCGCAATCGCCCGCGCCGCGGGCCCTCCGTACCGATCGGGCAGTCGGGTCACGCGACCCGCCGGCTTGACATAAAAGCGGCCCGACGGGCGCCCGACTAACGCGTTCTCGCCAGTTCGCCGGCGAGCCCGATGTAGGACCGTGGCGTAAGCTTCATGAGCCGTTCGCGCTCGTTTTTCGGTATTTCGAGCGTTGCAATGAATTCGTGCAGCGCCTCCCTGGTCACCGCCTGCCCACGTGTCAGCGCCTTGAGCTTTTCGTAGGCGTCCGGAATGCAGTAGCGGCGCATGACCGTCTGGATGGCTTCGCCGACGACCTCCCAGGCCGCGTCGACGTCGGCTGCTATCCGGGCCTCGTCGACTTCGAGTTTCTGCACGCCCCTGATCGCCGCATCGAGAGCGATCAGCGTATAGCCGACGGCAATCCCGAAATTGCGTTGCACGGTGGAGTCCGTGAGATCGCGCTGCCAGCGGGAGATCGGCAGCTTCTCGGCGAAATGGCTCAACAGCGCCGTCGACATGCCCAGGTTGCCCTCCGCATTTTCGAAGTCGATCGGGTTTACCTTGTGCGGCATGGTCGATGAGCCGACTTCGTCGTTCGCGATTTTCTGCTTGAAATAGCCCAGCGAGACATAGCCCCAGACGTCGCGGCAGAAGTCGATGAGTATCGTGTTGTAACGCAGCAGCGCGTGCGCATACTGCGCGGTCCAGTCGTGCGGCTCGATCTGGGTGGTATGAGTGTTCTGCACGAGCCCCAGCGATTCGATGAATCGCCGGCTGATGTCCGGCCAGTCGGCGTCGGGATACGCGGCGAGATGCGCGTTGAAGTTGCCGACCGCACCGTTGAACTTGCCGAGGATCACGACATCCGAAAAAACTTCTTCGGCGCGCTCGAGGCGCTGCACGAAATTCGCAATTTCCTTGCCGACGGTCGTGGGACTCGCCGGCTGGCCGTGGGTGCGCGCCAGCATGGGCACGTCGGCGTAGTCCGCGGCCATCGCCGCGAGCCTGTTGCAGAGCTCCCGCATCCGCGGAACGACGACGTCGTCGCGCGCGGCGCGCAACATCAGTGCGTAGGCGAGGTTATTGACGTCTTCCGACGTACAGCCGAAATGCAGGAATGCCTGCAATCCCCGGGATTCCGGAGCGCCGCCTATGCGTTCGCGAATGTAGTACTCGACGGCCTTGACGTCGTGGTTGGTCGTCGCCTCGATGTCTTTCACGCGTTCGGCCTCGTCCATCGAGAAGCTGTCGATGACGTCCTCCAGAACGCCGGTCATGGCGGCTGACGGCGGCGCCAGATCCGTAATCGCAGGCTCGTCGGCCAGGCACTGCAGCCAACGCACTTCCACCAGCACTCGGAAGCGAATCAAACCGTACTCGCTGAATATTCCGCGAAGGCTCGCGACTTTGTCCGCGTAACGACCGTCGGCGGGGGACAGGGCGCTCAGGGTGGAAACTTTCATGTCGGTAAAACCAGTGTAGACTTGCGCGCGCAAAGCGCGAATCATACACGATAGCGGGCGTGGTACGGCGCCGGGAACGATGAGGATACCGATGCAATGAGCGACAGCAAATTCCGGATCGAGCAGGACAGCATGGGCGAACTCAGGGTACCGGTGGACGCCATGTGGGGCGCGCAGACCCAGCGCGCCATCGAAAATTTCCCGATCAGCGGGCTGACCATGCCGCGGCAGTTCATCGCCGCGCTGGGGCTCGTCAAATGGGCCGCGGCCGGCGCCAACGCAGAGCTCGGACTGCTCTCGAGCAAGCTCGCCATGACCATACAAAAAGCGGCGCTCGAGGTCGTGGCCGGCGATCACGACGCGCAGTTCCCGATCGACGTTTTCCAGACCGGCTCGGGCACGAGTTCCAACATGAATGCGAACGAGGTG
>JBFISV010000254.1:0-4243 GCA_041608415.1 Woeseiaceae bacterium | reverse complement strand
TCGGAGTAGCGCTCCATCGATCCGCTCACGTCGGCGACGACCAGCAGCGGGCGCCTGCGGTGGCGGCGTTCCTCGGTCGCCAGCGGCATCAGGTCGCCCTCGGGGCCGACCATCGTGCGGAAGGTGCGACGGAAGTCGGGCCGGCGCCCGCCCCGGGCGGCAGCCCACCGCCGGGACGGGGCGTCGGCTGGCTGCCAGACCATGCGGGCGATCATCTGGCGGACTTCCGACTGTTCCTCCGGGGTCAGGTCGCCGAAGTCCTTGCGTGCCAGCCTCTCCGCGTAGGAGCCGCCGACCTGTTCCTCGACGTCGTCCCGGGCCCGCTGCACGTCGGCGGGAGCCTGCTCGGCGAGCACCGGCACCAGCGGCCGGGGCCGCTCCCGGTCGTGGATGTGGTACTCGACCTGGTCGAGGCGCGGTCGGTGGGCGCCCTTCCCGGATCCGAAGAAGAGGTCGAAGGCGGCGTCGAAGGCCTCGAGCTGTTCGGGCCGGGTGACGGTGACCGCCCGGAAGGCGGCGTGCACGTCGTCGCGGTTGGCGAGGTCGACGACGCCGGCCGCCTCGAGGGCGACCTGCTGATCAAGGGCCACGGAGACCCGTTCCTCGTGACGGAGCGCGTCTGGCAGATGTTGCGCCGCATCAGGCAGGCCGGCATTCGCGAGATTGCAGGTGACCTGCTGCTCGACGACAGTCATTTCGACGTCGCCGAGCACGACCCGGCACGCTTCGACCGGCAGCCGCTGCGGGCGTACAACGTTGCGCCTGACGCGCTACTCATGAACTTCAAGGTTGTGCGCTATCGCTTCGAGCCGGACCCGGCTCGAAATGCCGTGCGCGTGACGCTCGACCCGCCGCTGCCGAACCTGCGCGTCGAAAACCGACTGTCGCTCGCGAATTCACGCTGCGGCGGCTATCAGCGCGGCATCTCGATTACACCCAACGAGCGGCTCGATACGATGATATTCGAGGGCCGTTTCCCGAAACGCTGCCGCGGCTATGCAATGGATCGCACGGCGCTCGATCACGACGCGTTCGCGTTCGGCCTGATCGCGGCGCTGTGGACGGAATCCGGCGGAGTCCTCGAAGGCGGATGGCGCGTCGCGACCGCGCCGCACGGCGTCGAGCCGCTGCTGTCGTTCAGGTCCCTGTCGCTTGCGGAGATCATCGCGCGCGTCAACAAGCACAGCAACAACGTCATGGCGCGGCAGCTGCTTTACACCCTCGCGGCGGAGACGCTGGGACCGCCGGGCACCGAGCAGGGAGGCCGCGCCGTCATCGCGGACTGGCTCGCAAAGAACATTCCCGAGGCCGAATCCGTGAATCTCGATAACGGTGCGGGGTTATCCCGGGACGTGCGCATTACGGCTCGCGACTTCAATCGCATTCTGCTATTCGGCTGGCGTCAGGCTTATATGCCGGAGTTCGCCGCCTCGCTCGCCGTGTCAGGGCATGACGGTACGTTGCGACAGCGCTTCGACGATGCGAACCTCAAGGGGCAGGCGCATCTCAAGACGGGCTCGCTCGATCACGTTGCGGCGATTGCCGGCTACATGCAGTCGCGATCGGGGCGGCGCTTCGCCGTCGTCGCCCTGCAGAACCACGAGGACATCCATCGCGGTCCGGGCAACGAAGTGCAAACGGCGCTGCTGCGCTGGTTGTACGACGAGTGATTCCGCCCGCGCACGGGACGCATCGTGCCTGAGCCCGCTGTAGTAAACTCGCGCGATTCCCGGGAGGTCAAAATGCGCCTGATTCTGACACTGGCAGCGCTGTTTCCGATGCTCGCGATCGCGGAGACGGCGTACGTAACCGACAATTTGCGCCTGCGCCTGTACGACACCGCGGACCTGACCAACGTCATCGAGACGCTCGTCAGCGGCGACCAGCTCGAGGTCCTGTCGCGCAACCGGCAGACCGCGCTCGTGCGCCTGGATGACGGTCGGCAGGGTTACGTTGCGGCGGGCTACATCGTGTACGACAAACCGGCCAAACTGATCGTCGCGGAGAGCCAGGCGGAGACCGAGCGCCTGCGCGCGGAAATCGCCGAGCTTGAGGCGGCATTTGCCGAACCCCAGGCGCTGGTCGCACGCCTCGAGCAGCAGACCGCCGAACTGCAGGCGAGCCTCGACGCCGCCGTCGCCCGCGGCGACGATCTCGAAGCCCGCAATCAGTCCCTCGTCGATCGACAGGCACGCTACCGCTACAGCCTGCCCTATACCTGGGTGTTCGGTGCCCTCGTGATCTGCCTGGCCGCGGGCGTGTTTCTCGGCCGCTGGTGGGTCGACCAGCAGAGCCGCAGGCGACACGGTGGAATTCGCGTCTACTGACCGGCGCGCACGTTGTGCGGACCGGCGCGCGCAGGCATATGCCGTGCGGTTATAAGCGCATGAACAACAAATAGTTCACGGTCCCGGCGCGACTGCCTATCGTCGGTCGCGTCGCGTTCGGCACGCCCTGCCGCGCGCGGCGGGACGGAGCACCGACGATGAGCGCCTCACTGCCAAATATCGAGCCGATGCCGCTCGACGTCGCCACGAATGCGCGCCTCGAGCGGGCGCTGGCAGGCTTGTCGGCCGGCCAGCTGCAGTGGGTGAGCGGCTACGCGGCCGGACTGGCGGCGGCCGGGCGGACGGTGGCCGGGTCGCCCCCGGCGGCGCGAACGCGCGCGGCCGCGCTCACCGTGTTGTTCGGCTCCCAAACGGGTAACAGCGAGGCGCTCGCCCGGCAACTCGCCGCTGAATCGCGCGCGCGCGGCCTCGAAGTCGACCTGCACAGCCTCGCCGACTACAAGCCGGCCGCCCTCAAGCGCGAGAAGCTCGTCACCTTCGTCGTGTCGACGCACGGCGAGGGCGATCCTCCCGACGACGCGGAGCTGTTTCGCGAGTTTCTGCTATCGGACAGGGCGCCGAAACTCGCCGGCCTGAAGTTCTCCGTCCTTGCGCTCGGCGACAGCAGCTACGTCAATTTCTGTCGCACCGGCCGTGAGTTCGACCAGCGCCTGCGCGAGCTGGGCGCGGAGCCGGTCCTGCCCGTCGTCGAATGCGACGTCGACTACGCCGACGTGGCGGCGGCCTGGCGCCGCGAGCTGCTCGAGCAGCTCCCCGACGCGGCCGAACCGGGCGCGACGACCCCGAGACTGCGCGACGTCTCCCGGGCAGCGGACTTCGATCGCGAGCGGCCGTTTGCGGCCGAGGTACTCGTCAACCAGAAAATCACGGGCCGCGACTCCACGAAGGACGTGCGCCACATCGAGCTGTCGCTCGAAGGCTCGGGCATCTGCTACGAGCCCGGCGATGCGCTCGCCGTCATCGCGCCGAACCCGCCGCAGCTCGTCGCACAGTTTCTCTCGACGCTCACGCTCGGCGCCGACAGTGAAGTCGTGGTGCGCGGTCGCGGGTGCCGGCTAGACGATGCCCTCACGAACGAACTCGAGATCACGGCGACGAGCGCCGCTTTTCTCGACGCGTGGCGCGGCGTGAGCCGCTCTTTAGAACTCGCGGCGCTGATCGAGAATAAAGCCGCGCTCGGCGAACTGATCCGCACGCATCAGGTCATCGACATCCTGCGCCGCTTTCCGGCTCGCGTTACGCCGCAGGCGCTCGTCGACGGACTGCGCAGGCAGGGCCCGCGATCCTATTCGATCGCGTCGAGTTTCGCGGCCAATCCCGACGAGGCGCACCTGACCGTGTCCGCCGTGCGCTACGAGGCGTTCGGCCGCGAGCACTGGGGCGCCGCGTCGACGCATCTCGCCGACCGCATCGCCGTGGGCGAGCGCGTGCGCGTCTTCGTCGAACGCAACGCGCGATTCCGGCTGCCCGCGGACGATGCCACCGACATCATCATGATCGGTCCGGGCACGGGCGTCGCGCCGTTTCGCGCGTTCGTCGAGGAACGCGCCGGGCGCGCCGCGCCCGGCCGGAACTGGCTGTTCTTCGGCGACCGCAATTTTTCGAGCGACTTTCTCTATCAACTCGAGTGGCTTCGGCATTCGAAGCGCGGCCACCTGCATCGGCTCGACGTCGCGTTTTCGCGCGACCAGGCCGAGAAGATCTACGTGCAGGATCGCATCGCCGAACGCGGCGCGGACGTCTATCGCTGGATCGAGCGCGGCGCGCACCTGTATGTCTGCGGCGACGCGAGGCGTATGGCCCGCGACGTCGACAATGCGCTCGTCGACGTGATTGCGCGTTTCGCGCGCGTCGAGCGAGCGCAGGCCGCGGCTCGGCTCAAGGAGCTGCGCCGC
>JBFISV010000253.1:0-4259 GCA_041608415.1 Woeseiaceae bacterium | reverse complement strand
GACGGCGTCGACGTCGGCGGCCGCCTCGTGGCGCTGTTCGACGGCGCGCCGGCGAGTTTCCCGCACAACGAGCGCGCTTACTACTCGTCGTCGCGCAGCAAGGCACGGGAGGCGGTCGGTCGCGGCGCCGTCGGCACGATTTCGCTGCGCAGCCGGATCGCACAGAAGAGAATGAGCTGGGAGCGCGTCAAAGAGCTCGCGGGCACGCGGCCGTCCATGACCTGGGTCAGCGCCGGCGGCGCGGCGGCGAATTACTTCCCCGAACTCGAGGTCGGTGCCGGCGTCAGTGCCGCGACGGCCGCGCAGCTG
The DNA here is from genome assembly GCA_041608415.1 of Woeseiaceae bacterium. GTDB lineage: Bacteria > Pseudomonadota > Gammaproteobacteria > Steroidobacterales > Woeseiaceae > UBA1847. The sequence goes on along the minus strand of JBFISV010000253.1, from coordinate 3,950 downwards.
TTTGCGGCGGCGCCGATCAGCTTCGCGCAGGCGCTCGACGCCGCGGAGACTGCGCGCCCGGCGTCGACGCCGCTCGGCATCAGCGTGACGATCTCGAGTCGCACCCGTCACGAGCGCATCGCGAGCCCGAACGTCGTCGGTCTCGTTCGCGGCGCCGACCCGCGGCTCAGGGACGAATACGTCGTCTATTCGGCGCACCTCGATCACCTCGGAACGGGTGTCGCGGAAGACGGCGACGGCATCTACAACGGCGCCTACGACAACGCCATGGGTGTCGCGCTGATGCTCGAAACCGCACGCGCGATGAGCCTGGCCCCGCCGCGGCGCTCGGTGCTGTTCATCGCCGTGACGGGCGAAGAGCGCGGCTTACTGGGGTCGGACTATTACGCGAACTATCCGAGCGTGCCGATAGAGCGAATCGTCGCCAACGTGAATCTCGACATGCCGCTGTTCCTGTACCCGCTCGCGGATCTGATCGCATTCGGCGCCGAACATTCGTCCCTCGACGCAGTCGTGGATCGGGCCGCCGGGGCCGAGGGCTTTTCGTTGACGCCCGACCCCATTCCCGAAGAGACCCTCTTCGTTCGCAGCGATCAGTATTCGTTCGTGCGCCAGGGTGTGCCGTCCATTTTCCTCGTCCCCGGCTTCGCGTCGACGGACCCGTCAATCGACGGCCAGGCGGCATTCTCGGCCTTCCTCGCGAAGCACTACCATCGGCCGTCCGACGACCTTTCGCGACCCGTCGACTGGGATTCCGCGCGGCGCTTCGCGCGCGCCAACCTGCGCATCGGCACGGAGATCGGCAACAGCGATCAGGCGCCGCGGTGGAACGACGGCGACTTCTTCGGCGAGCGTTTCGCGAGGCGCTGATTTCCGACGATCTCAGGGCGCGCCGGCGAGCCCGGATATTTCACCGGTTGGTGCGTAAGATCGGTTAAGGATTTGATTGGCTGAGACGTTTTCCGAGCGAGCGCAATAACGGTGTCTATTGCCGAGCGAGGAAAACGTGTCAGACGATCAAAGACTTGGCGAGAGCGCAGCAACCGGTGAAATATCCGGGCAAAATCACCAGATCTTGACGCGCTCCTCGGGCGGCAGATACAGGGCATTGTCCGGTGTGACGTCGAACGCTTCGTACCACTCGGTTACGTTGCGCACGGCGCCGTTGGCGCGGTAGCGCGACGGCGCGTGCGGGTTCGTCTGAATGAGCTGGCGCAGCGCCTCGTCGCGGTACTTGTTGCGCCAGACCTGCGCATATCCTAAGAACACGCGCTGGATGCCCGTGAAACCGTCGATCACCGGCGGCTCCCTGCCGTCGAGCGACATCTTGTAGGCCAGCAGGCCGATGCTGATGCCGCCGAGGTCGCCGATGTTCTCGCCCAGCGTGAACTCGCCGTTGACGCTGAGATCGTCGAACGGCGCGAACGCCGAGTATTGTTCGACGAGCGTGCCCGTGCGGGCCTCGAACTCGGCGCGATCCGCATCGGTCCACCAGTTGCGCAAGACGCCGTCGCCGTCGAACGCGCTGCCCTTGTCGTCGAATCCGTGTCCGATTTCGTGCCCGATGACGGCGCCGATGGCGCCGTAATTGACGGCGTCGTCGGCCTCGAGGTTGAAAAACGGCGGCTGCAATATCGCGGCCGGAAACACGATTTCGTTGAGCGCGGGGCTATAGTAGGCGTTGACGGTCTGCGGCGTCATGCCCCACTCCGTACGGTCGACGGGGCCGCCCTGTCGAGCGAGCTGGCGCTCGTACTCGGCAACGGTCGCACGCTCGAGGTTGCCGAAAAGGTCGTCCGCCGCGATCTCGAAGTCGTACTCCCGCCATTTGTCCGGATAGCCGATCTTCGGCGTGAATTTCGCGAGCTTGTCGAGCGCCTCGACCTTGGTCGCGGGGCTCATCCAGTCGAGTTCCCTGATGCTCTTTTCATAGGCGGCGATCAGGTTCTGGACGAGCTTCTCCATGCGCTGTTTTGCCTGCGGCGGGAAGTGCTCGCGAACGTAGACCTTGCCCACGACTTCGCCGAGCGTGACGTTGACCGTGTCGACGGCGCGGCGCCACATCGGCCGCTGCTCCTCGGTGCCGGACAGGGTCCTGCCGTAGAACTCGAAATTCTGCGCGTCGATTTCGGCGTTCAGCCGGCTCGCCGCGGTATTCAGCGCGACCCACTGCAGGTAGGTCTTCCAGGTAACGAGGTCGGTATCGGCGATGATTTCGTCCAGCGCCGCCATGTGATCACGCATCATGACGACCAGGCCGTCGATGTCGCCGATGCCGGCCTCCGCGATGTAACCGTCCCAGTTGAAGCCGGGCATCAGTTCGCCGAGCTCGGTCAACGGAATCTTCTTGTAATTGGCCGCGAAATCCCGGGCCTGCTCTTTTTTCATGTGCGCCGCGGCCATGCGGGTTTCGAGCGCCATGATCGTCTCTGCCGCCTGCTCGCCCGCGGAAAAACCGGCCAGCTCGAACATCTTTTCGATGTGCTCGACGTACTTCTTGCGTATATCGACGGAATTCTCGTCCGTGTTGAAATAGTATTCGCGATCCGGCAGGCCGAGGCCGCCCTGCCAGGTGTAGATCATGTAGTACTCGGGATCTTTCATGTCGGCGTATTGCCCGAGCACAAAAGGCACCTCGTAGCCACGCTTGACGGCCGCCGCGAAATACACCGCCAGGTCGTCCTTCGAGTCGATCGCAGCGATGCGTTCGAGTTCCGGCGCGAGCGGCGCGACGCCCTTGCTGTTACGCGTGTCCATGTCGAGATAGGACTTGTAGAGATCGCCGACCATCTGCTCGTCACTGCCCTTGGGAAAATCGCCGCTCGCCGACGCCTCGATGATGTCCCGTACGTGCTCCTGCGCCTCGTCACGCAGGATCGCGAAGCCGCCGTATGATGACTTATCGGCCGGTATTTCGGTCGCCTCGATCCAGACGCCGTTCATGTAGGAGAAAAAGTCGTCGCCGGGGGCGATGCTCTTGTCCATGTTCTCGATCGCGATGCCCGACGACAGGCCCGCGGCCGCATCGTCCGTGGCGTCCCCGGTCGACTTTTGCCCGCACGCGACGAGCGTTGCCAGCGCGATCGCGCCCATGATTGCCTGTTTCAATTGTTTCCCCTGAATTCCCGTGGCGCGCAGCCCGCACGGGCCGCGCATTCAAAGTGATGGTTTCGATCGTACGGTCGAATGCGCTCGTCCATGAATCATCGTCCAGCAAAAATCGTACACTGGCCGTTCGCCGGTCGGCCCGCCGCTCATTCCGACTCGCTCTCCTCCGGCAGGAAGGTCTCGTCCCCGGGCGCATCGCCCAGGCGCCTGAGTTCCTTGCCCTGCTCCGCGGTCAGCTCGTAAATCTTGCTGATATAACAGCCGCGAATGGAGTCGGACCGCGCCCTGATGATGTTCGCTTCGTGACGCACGTCGACCATCGACGGCGTGAACTCCTGGCGCCCGAGCGCCCTGCATCTCGACTGGAACTCGACGAGGTAATCGGCCCGCCGCACAGATGCGATGACGAAATGATCGTTCAGATAACTGTAGTGGAGTTGCGAGTAGAGGCGAATGTCGTCCACTTGCGAGAGTTCGTTCGCCGCGATGAAATCGCGAACGGCCTCGACTTCCTGCTCGTCTTGGGTCGTGGCACAGGCGGACAGACCCAGGGCTCCCGACAGCAGTGCGACTCCCAGATAGTTTTTCATGAAACCCACCCTTCTCGTGTTGTGCCCGTTTTTTGACCCACACGACGCCGACTGGTTTCATCGGGGACGGTACGAGGCGTGACTCGGGCAATCTAGGGAGGCTCCGATTAATTCGCGTCGCACACGACGAATGGTCGTCGGGCAAGGTAAGGCGTGAGGAGCGACCTGTACTTTGGGTACACGCGTGACGAGCAACGCAGCCTTGCCCGACTACCAATCGTCCCACGATAATGTATTGAAAAGATTAGGGTT
>JBFISV010000252.1:0-4288 GCA_041608415.1 Woeseiaceae bacterium | reverse complement strand
TGCGCTTTCGGGCGAGTCATGGTGTTCGTGCTGCGCGCTTGCTGCGACACTTGCCAGGCCGATCAGCACAAGCAGCATCCGAGCGATGTTGACTGAGTTCGCCATAATTCACTCCTTTGCGCCTGTTTCTCATCGTCAGGCGGCTTGAATAGTATAGGACCCCCGAACGGAAAAACTATGCGGGCGGTCGGAATCGAACCCTTAACCTCAGCCAGCTAAGCCGACGACGAAATTTTAGCCACGATCCGTTGATCCACAGAGATCAAAGCCATTGCGGCAAGACAGGATTCGTGTGCCCGAGACCGGGAGCCCGTCCGATCGCGAGACTCGCGGAATCTCGGGTTGTTACCGGCGGACTCCCGCCCCGGCGGGTGGAGGTTGGAGCGGGTGATGGGAATCGAACCCACGTTATCTGCTTGGGAAGCAGAAGTTCTACCATTGAACTACACCCGCTTCGGGGCATCCGCATTTACGGGCGCCGTGCCAGCGGCGGACGCGAGTAGCGTAACTCCGTCCTCTCCGGTTGGGAAGAGGCATGGAGCGGAACACGGCGATGAGTCGCCCGCGCAACTGCCCCGTCGAATTCGAGGCGGCAGCGGGCGACACACTCGCTCCGATCGCAACTACAGTACCGGCAAGTTCCTGCTCAACCGTCCTTGTAATAGTAGCCGTAATCGTTGAGTGCCGGCGCGCCGCCGAGGTGCGCGTAATGCACGTTCGAGCCCGCCGGAATATCGCCGCGCCTGATCAGGTCGATCATGCCCTGCGTCGATTTCCCTTCTCCCCCGCTCGGCCCTGTCCAGCGCCGCGAATCCGGCGATCATGCCGGCGAAGAAGGCCAGATATGCGGCGTAGGTAGATGTGGCCGGCGACCGGGCGGAGCGAACGATTGCGAAAGAATCGCGCCGGGCATTTCCGGCGCCTGGAGTACGTCGAACCGGCAGCTATCGTAAGTCAGCAGCAGTACGTTTTCCTGCAATGAGGATCCCTCGCACGTGGCCTTGCGGCCGGGCTGAACAGAGTTCACGAAATTCGGCAGCGGTTGCCTGCGGAGCGGGCTGCACTGATTTCCCGATCCACCAAAATATCGGTCGATCGGCAGCGGCTCAACCTCGCGTGAGGGCGGCGGGCGAAAACAGGACGCCGAAGAGTTCACACCAGATGACGACGCTGTTGTATTCCGAGATATCGGTCCCCGCGGGAACGGCATAATTCTGGTTGCCGACATTGCCCTTGAGTTTGCCGAGGCTCAAGAATCCGCCATCCGCGACGTGGCTCGCTTCGCTCGGCGACGGATGCTTCGCGAGATACACCACGAGCGCAGGGCCGTTGGTCACGCGAAAATTCTCGAAGCGCACGACGTGCTCACCATTGTCGAGAGCGTAGAGGGCGGCATCGCCGCTGCCCTTGTGCACCACGTCGGCGTCCACGAATGCTCCCGTGGCGATCGCGCGCGGGGCGCTCGCCGGCATCTCCTCGACGGCCGCCTGGTCCGGCGCCTCGGCCGCTGCGGCCATGATGTCCGGCCTCATGGCCTGGCGTTTTTCGGGCGGCATCGCGGCGATCGCCTGCATGTCGAGTTGGCCGTTTGCAGAGACGAAGTCGAAGCTCTCGTCGACGTGCCGGTCGATAAACAGCGGGGACACGAAAAACCAGCCCGCAACGAGCACGATCACGCCCAGGATGATGACGATATTGCGATTCATAACTACGATTCCTGCCTACGATTCGTTAATCCCGAACAGTATGACCCTCTTCTGTCATTGATCGAGGCTTTCGGGTTTCGGTGGCGGTCCCGCCGAGCCGCCGATCATTCCCCGCGACGCCGTCGCTGCAATCAAGCCCGATCGACCGTGGACAGGTGAGCGATGCGTTCGGCCAGCGCGCCGATGGTCATCGACGGGTTGCGTCCTGTGGGCCGTGGCAGCACCGCGCCGTCGGCAACGTACAGGTTCGGGTAGCCGAATACCTGCCCGCGGTGATCCACGACGCCGTCGGCCGCCGTGTTGCCCATCGCGCAACCGCCAAGCGGATGAACCGTTACGAGGGACTTCAGCAATTTCCAGTAGACCGGTACCCTGAGTTCGGCATGATCGACGTCGGACAGCTGCCGATGCATGTCAATGATGGCCTCAATTACCGCTTCGGTGTTTTTCACTCGCCAATCGAGCTTGATGTCCCGCCGCCATGGCCGCAACAGTTCGCGCCCGAGATACAGCTTTCCATCCGAACCGTCGATGCCTTCGCCGAGCCACACCATGAGCTGCCTGGTGGGATTTTTTTCGTCCAGGCCCCTTCGCAGCGCCTCGTCCAGGCGCTTTGCCAGCCGCCCTCCGAAACTGAAGCGGCGCATCGCCGTCAACGCGTTCAACAGCAAATTCGGAAAGCCGTCGTCTTCGATAAAAAAGCGCATGCCGCCGACACTCCCGTCCATGAAGTTCAGGCCGGATGAAATCGTCGGGCCGATGCCCTGCTCGACCGTGGCGCTTTCGGGATAACGCGCCGGCGTCAGGAAGTTGGCGTTCGAACTCCAGTTCGTGCCCAGCATCGGGGAGATGTCGGGCAGCGTCCCTTGCTCGTCGCGGCTGCGCAGCAGAATTTCCGTGGACCCGAGCGATCCGGCCGCGACAATGACCCGGTCGGCCGTTGCCGATCCCGGAATTCGCCGATGCTCTTCGAGCTGATCCCAGACCACGCGGTATCCCGAGCCGCTCGGCTCGACGTAGCGAACCAGGTGCAGCGGCCTGAGTTCGGCGCCGTGTTTTTCCGCCCACGGCACATAATTCAGATCCAGCGTGTTCTTCGCATGGACGTCGCAGCCGATGTCGCAGTTGCCGAGGTGCACGCACGTGCCCTGCTCCACGCCCTGGTCGTTGACGAAGGTCTTGGAGTGTTTTGCATCGATGGGATCCGGCAGGTCGTAGCTGTAGTCCGAATCGAACGCGATCGCGAGCGGCACACGCTCGAAGCGTTCCCGGTGTCCGAGCCTCTCCGCGGCACGCTCGAGCAGACGATAGCGTTGCGTGGCCTGCCCGGGGGGAATCGGGCGCAGTGCCAGCATGCGGCGCACTTTCTCGTAATAGGGCGCCAGTTCATCGTAGGTGATCTCGGCGGGCCACGGCGACTCGAACACATCGGCATCCGCCTCCATCACCACGCTCGAATAGCACAGCGAGCCGCCACCCACGCCCGCGCCCTGCGCGATCGTCATGCCCCGAAACAGGCGCAGGTCGAGCCAGCCGTTGTGTTTTTCCGGGTGCCGGTGATGGTAGAGCCACGGGTCGGACGGTTTTCGCGGATAGGTATCCTTCGTCCAGCGCCGGCCGCGTTCGAGCAGCAATACGCGGGCGCCGGATTCCGCCAGCCTGCACGCGCTGATGGCCCCGCCGAATCCGGTGCCGACGACTATCGCGTCGTAGTGCACGCTCACGACCAGGTCCGCTGCGGCGTGTTGAGGATGTCCTTCGGAATCCAGAAGTGCAGGCGTTTGTCGCTGCCCTCGGACACGACGTCCTCCGTAAAGATCAGAGAGCCCACGCGGGTCCACTCGTTGTCGCCGAAGCTTTTGACCCGAATATCGAATACCAGCTTGTGATCCGGATAATGACGCAGCCGGATCTCGTCCCTGAAGTCTTTTTCGGAAACACGCAAGGTGCCGTCCGCGACCTTGAGCATCATCAGGTCCGGCGTCACGACGTCTTCGCCCGGTCGTACGCCCAGCGTCGAAACGGGAAACAGCTGACGGTAGCCCGGGCGCGTATCCATGATGCGAAAGATCACGCGGTTGATCAGGTTCGCGGCGGGCGAGAGCCCGATGGTGGGATAGTTGCTCATCTCGATGTCAAGCACGTGCGGCGCCCTCGAACCGCTGAGATGACTGACGGTGACGAAGTTTCCGGGCCAGACCCGCTCATCGGGATCCAGCGTTGCAAACACCTTTCCGGCGATGCCGAAAGAGCGCTTATGACCGCGATTCAGGAACGGCCCGGCCACCGAGGCCCGCGCCACCAGCAGGCCCTCCGAGCCGGTGGCAAAGTAGCCGGTGTAGGGCGTTTTCGTATCGATTTTCCAGGTCCCGGCGTAGCAAACCCCGTTGGCATGGATGAGCTTGTCGTAGCGCGGCCGAATGTCGCGCCTGTCGTGCATGTTGCGCGCGGAATCGTTAAGAAATTGCAAAAACGTCGTCGGCCCGAGTCCTTTGTGCTTTGGTAAATCGTTGTCATCGTAGGCACCGGCAAACGCCGCCTGCTTCACCTCGTTGAACGTAGCGCCCTGATACTCGAATACG
>JBFISV010000251.1:0-4290 GCA_041608415.1 Woeseiaceae bacterium | reverse complement strand
TCTGCGGCCGCACATCGTGCACGGCGCCAGGGTGGTCGAACTGAGGCTGCAGGAAGAGGAAGGCACGTGGAGGGTGAGCTTTGCGGACGGCCGACGGGTCCGGGCGCGCCACGTCATCAACGGCGCGGGTGGGCTGCACAAGCCGTCGATCCCCGGCTTTCCGGGACGCGACTCGTTCGCGGGCGCCGCGATGCACACGGCACAGTGGGACCACGGCGTCGAACTCCGCAATAAACGCGTCGCCGTGATCGGCAGCGCCGCGAGCGCGATACAGGTCATTCCCGAAGTGGCGAAGATCGCCGCCAATGTCACCGTGTTCCAGCGCACGCCGAACTACATTGCGCCGCGCGGCGACCGGGACTACACGGAATCGGAGAAGCGACGCTTCGCCCGCTGGCCATGGCTGCAGCGCCTGTACCGCTGGTGGATCTACAAGCGCATGGACGTCTTTCTGTTTCCAATCACGAAAAAGCATTCGCGGCGCGGCCGCGTACTCGGCAACCGCGTGATCGAATACATGCGCGCATCGATCCGGGACGAAAAATTGCACGAGTGTCTCGAGCCGCAATACGCGATGGGATGCAAGCGTATCCTGCTGTCCGACGACCTGTTCGACGCCATCAACCGCGACAACGTGGACCTCGAAACGCACGGAATCGCGGCGATCGAAGCCGGCGGAATCCGGACGACGGACGGCGCGCTGCTCGCCGCCGACGTCATCGTCTACGCCACGGGCTTCGATATCGATGGCCACCTGCGCTCGATCAAGGTGTTCGGCCTGGGCGGCCGTTCACTCGAGGAGGAATGGGCCGATGGCGCCGAAGCTTACATGGGTTGTGCGGTCGCCGGATTCCCGAACTACTGGATGGTGACCGGGCCGAATACCGGGGTCGCGACGACGTCCGTCGTGTTCATGGTGGAGCAGATGACGGCTTACATCACCCGCATGATAGAAGCCAGCGGCAGGACGAACCTGATCTGCGTGCAGCGGCGGGCCCAGAACCGCTACAACGCGGGCATCGCCAGCGCACTGGCTGACAGCGTCTGGGCCAGCGGTTGCAGGAGCTGGTACATCAGCGAGAGCGGCAAGATTACGACGCTCTATCCGAACAGCGCGCGTGCGTTCAAGCGGCAGCTTTCGCGCGCGGGGCTCGACGACTTCGATTTCATCGCGCCGGCCCGGCGTGACGAGGCCGCCTGAGTGGGTGCTCGACGATGACCGCGATCACGCGGAACCGTGGCTCGCGGCCGGCGTACCGATGAGGACACTGGCCGGACGAGTGGCGGCGATCACCGGAGGCGGTTCCGGAATCGGGCGCGCCCTCGCGCTGCAGCTCGCAACAAAGGGCTGCCGAATTGCGATCGCCGACGTCGATGGCAGCGCGCTCGCGGAGACTCGCAGCAAGCTCGAGGATGCGGGGGCGGCATGCAGCACGCATGTCGTCGACGTCGCGGACCGCGAAGCCGTCGAGTCCTTCGCCGCAGAGGTCGTGCAGCAGCACGGCGCCGCGCATATCGTCATCAACAATGCGGGCGTGACACTCATCGAGACCGCCGAGAATATGTCCTACGACGATTTCGAGTGGATCATGAACATCAACTTCTGGGGCGTCGTGTACGGCACGAAATCGTTCCTGCCGTACCTGCGGCAGGTCGAGGAGGCGCACATCGTCAACGTCTCGAGCCTGTTCGGGCTCATGGCCCTGCCTCTGCAGTCGTCCTATAACGCCTCCAAGTTCGCGGTTCGCGGTTTCACGGAGGCCCTGAAAATGGAGCTGGCGGCAACCCGGATCGGCGTCAGCTGCGTGCATCCCGGCGGCATCAAGACGAACATCACGAAGCATTCGAAAATCGGTGCGGGCGCGCTCGACGTCTCGAGAGAACAGCTGCACTCCGACTTCGAAAAAGCGGCAATGACGACGCCGGAGAAAGCCGCGGCCGCGATCATCGGCGGTATCGAGAAGAACAGGCGCAGGATACTGATCGGTATCGATGCGAAAGCGCTCGACTGGGTTGCGCGCCATTTTCCGGGCAGCTACGAAAAGCTGCTCCGTCTCGAGCGGGAGGTAAAGCGGCGCGCGCGCGAACGCGCCCGGTCAGAAGTCTAGCCGGGCCATACTGATCGCCTGCTCGCCGCGACCAACGTACAGCAGGTACTTCCGCCCGTCGCTGTCTGCGAATACGTAAGGATCGCGCAGCTCGTTCGCTTCGAAGGCGAGTTCTCCGCGAATCGACGGCAGCTCGGGCAACTCGCTGCCTTCCCAGGCGCTCTCGGCGCGCAGGATCTCGCGCCCGGCCGTCGCGCGCCAATCGTCCCAGTCGTGCGCTGCAAGGTCGACCTCCGACATCAGCAGAGCCTCCGGCGCATCGCCGACGCGGGACCAGAAGACGAACAGTGTCGAGCCGTCGAGCCACAGTCCGGCATGCCGCATTCTCGGCTCGAACAACAGTCGATCGCGCGCTTCGAACGGGCCCGCCGGGCTCGGCCCGCGAAACAATACGCCCGGCATGCCGAGCAGGTAGTATGTGCCGCGATACGCGAAGCTGCGCAGATAGGGGCTCGGTATCGTGCCGTCGAGCGCGGAGAAGTGCAGTCCATCACCGGATCGGGCGACGCGACTGAGCTGACGCGTGCCGTATTCGAGCCCGTGGTAATACATGTAGATCTCGCGCTTCTGTTCGTCGACGAATAGGTCGGGGCTCGCGATGTGCGGCGCACGGTTTGCCGCGGCCGCGATGCCGCGCTCTGCGCGGATGGCCCGGTCGGAAGCCGTCGCCCGGTGATTGAGAACCAGGTAATCCCGCACGACGAACGGCGAGAAATGTCGGGCGAGGTCCGCAATCGCGCGAACCGGGTCGGCGGCCGTCGCCGGGCGGCCCGGGAATCCCGATGCCGCGAGGCGCAGCGCCCCGGGCTCGTACAGTGTCCAGGGTCCGGCGACATCGTCGGCGTAGGCGAGGCGAATTTCGTCGCCCTTGTGATGCGAGAAATACAGGTAATACGTCCCGAGCGGGTCGTCGACCCAGCCGGGCACGCGGATCAGCGTCGGGAAGTTCACGTTGCCGTAGCGCCCGGCTTCGTTTTCAAGCACGGGCAGGCGGCTCGCGTCGAGGATGGGACCGGTGCCGATGCGCGTAAGCTCGATCTCGACCGTCGATGCGGGCAGGTAGGGGTATCTCGGCCACAGCCAGGCGACGAGCGCGGCGCTGGCAAGGATCGATACGAGCAGCAGTTTGGCGACCAGCCGCAGCAGGCTTCGCATGTCAGGTTGCGGCGGGACGCGCGTCGTCGATGCCCTTCATGATTTCCGCGTGCTTCTCCTGGCTCAGCGGATAGTTCTTCGAAATCGCGATGGTCAGCATCATAAGCAGCATCGATACGGGGCCTGCGAACACGGCCAGTTTGGTCAGCGCCTCGATCGGGACATCTCCCGGATTGGCGCCTTGCGGAAAACGTATGATATCGAGTGCGACTCCGGCGACGAAACTCCCGACCCCGGTGCTCGCCTTGGTTGCGAGTGAACGTGCCGCGAAATACAGGCCTTCTTCCCGGCGGCCCGTGCGCAACTCGTGTTCGTCGATCGTATCCGTGAGCATGGAATCGATCATGATGATGTATGCGATGAAGAAGCCCTGCGAGACGCCATGGGCGGCGAATACGAAAGCGATGCGCGCGTGCAGGGACATCGATTCGAGCACCCCGGACAGGTACAGGAGCTGCGGCGAGAACGCGATCAGCGAGCCGATGACGATCGTGATCGCCATCGTGCGCTTCTTGTCGTAGGTCCGCGACAGCCTGCGGGCGACGCTCGGCCCCAGCATGATGCCGATGACCGGCGCGATCGCGAGCAGGCCGATGTGCTTCGGCTCGAAGCCGAACAGGTAGGTTCCGACATAGATGATCAGCGTCTGCGTGACGCCGGCCATGGTCATGAACAACACCGTCGTGAAAAACAGGATGCGAAAAGACCGGTAACGCAACGTGCGGAATACCGTGATGAATCCGAGGGCGGGATGGGTCGCCTCGGGATCGGCACGCGGCCCGGCGAGGTGCGGGATCGTCGACCGTGTGGAGTAGACGGACCAGAGCATCGTCGCGGTCGCGAGCACGCCGACGAATACGCCGAAGGCGGGGTAGCTCGCGGCGTTCAACATGCCATTCGGATACGCGTCGCCGGGTGGAAAAAACACGGTGAACCCGATGACCGCGGTCAGCAACGCGCCGATGAAGGAGAAGAACACGCGATAGCTGATCAGCGCGGTCCGCTCGTGATAGCCCCGCGCCATCTC
>JBFISV010000250.1:0-4293 GCA_041608415.1 Woeseiaceae bacterium | reverse complement strand
GTCGACGAGCGTGGCGTGCCAGTCGAACAACACAACGCGCGGCGCGGTCAGCGCCCGGGCGGCTTCATTCAGTTCGCGCAGCATTGCCGAATGATACGATTGAGACCGCGGGCGGGAACAGTGCGTTCGTCACGGCGCGGACGTCCGCTTTCGAGGTGTGCGGGGATATCGCGAAACACTTATGAGAGAGGTTCGGTTGTTGTCGAAGCGACAACCGGACCGCGAGCCTTTCGGCCCTCGGTCCTGGTTCGTAGGCGTGTGCGTCACGAACCGTTTTTTTAATTCAGTAAGTCAGGTGGCCCGCCCTCATCCTTTTTGCCGTCAAACGCCGTCAAGAACCGCGAATTGCCGCCTCGGCGCTACGTTTTCGCTGCCGACACCCGGTCACCAAGACCGGACTGGCTGCAGCTGCGAGTATCCCCCGATATCGTCACACTCTGCACTTTCGTCATTAGGCCGCGAACGGCGTACGCCACTTTAAATGGCGCGATACTTGAATTACGCCAAATAAATGCTATTATTCTGGCGCAATTCACTAATCGCGCCAAAACAGGAATGCCCAAGAGAATCCCGGAAGTCGAACTCGAAGAGATAGTTGCGGTAGTCGCCGAGTTCCCATCGGGCGCCTCAATCGACGACGTTCTTGGGGCAATTGACAGCGCATTGCCTCGCCGAACGCTGCAACGACGGTTAACTCTGCTCGTCAATCAAGATCGCCTGGTTCGGCTGGGCCGGGGCCCCGCCACGCGTTACTTGCTGCCATCGCCAAAGATCGAAATCCATGCGGAATCTGGCAAGCTGTCCTTGCAAGGCCATCCACCAACTGCAGAAACCTACGTACCGATCTCGGAGGAGTCCGGGGCAATTCGCGACACAGTTAGACAGCCCATACAAAAGCGCCAGCCCGTCGGTTACAACCGGCCTTTTCTCGACGCGTATCGACCCAATCAGACCTTCTACTTGCCACCTGAAATTCGTGCACGCCTGATTGAATTAGGGAAATCGACGAACGGTGACCTCCCTGCCGGAACCTACGCCCGCCGTATTCTCAGTCGCCTGCTGATCGATCTGTCCTGGAATTCGAGCCGCTTGGAAGGCAATACGTATTCGCTGCTCGAGACGGAGCGACTGCTGGAACTGGGTGAAGCTGCCGCAGGCAAGGACGCCCGAGAAGCTCAAATGATTCTGAATCACAAATCAGCAATAGAAATGCTGGTGGAGTATTCGGACGACATCGGATTCAATCGATATACGATACTCAATTTGCATGCGCTGCTTTCGGAAAACCTGCTACCTGATGCCAGCGCCTGCGGCAGGCTCCGTAGCATCGGCGTCGGAATTGATGGAACGGTCTACCATCCATTGGATGTGCCGCAATTGATTGAGGAATGTTTTCTACAAATCGTCGACACAGCGGCCGCAATCTCGGACCCATTCGAACAATCGTTCTTCGTCATGGTGCATATGCCGTATCTGCAGCCTTTCGAAGATGTCAATAAGCGCGTTTCGCGCCTGGCAGCCAACCTGCCCTTCATTCGCCGGAACCTTAGCCCACTGTCCTTCGTCGATGTACCAGAGCGGGCGTATGTCGACGCCGTTCTTGGCGTGTACGAATTGAACCGAGTGGAACTCTTGCGCGATGTTTACGTGTGGGCGTATGAGCGCTCTTGCGCACGATATTCTGCAGTACGGCAATCACTCGGTGAACCAGATCCCTTTCGACTCAAGTACCGCGAAATCATAATCAAGGCGGTCGCCGAAGTCGTACGTGGGAAAATGAACAAGACCGTTGCAAATGCATACATCGAACGACAAGCTACAGTAGAAGTACCGGAAGAAGATCAGGCCCGCTTCAAGGAAGTAGTCGCAACCGAACTGCAGACGTTACACGAAGGCAATATCGCCAGATATCGGCTAAGACCCACCGAGTACAAAGAATGGAGTGAGACTTGGGCTTAAGGCCTGTGCCGATCTTTGCCTGTCCCTCCCGTAAATTCATCTTAAGCCGCCTGCCGGTAGTAGTTATGCAGTAATCCACCGCAATGTCGGCGTGACCGGATAGCGCCACGATCCGGGAATCGAACGATCTGCTCCGATTTCGCTACGCTGAAAAGAAAAAGGGTTCACAAAAAAACTGTAAACCCCTGATCGGAATGGCGCGCCCGGAGAGATTGACCGGCAGCTTCGCTGCCTCGCACTTCGTGCGTCTGTCGTCGCTTCGCTCCTCGCATCGAACTCCCGACCGCCTGGTTCGTAGCCAGGCAGTCGATGTCTCCGCCGCAGGCTGCGGCAATTGGCGAAAATGCAGGTTGGCTGGCTATCGAGCCGCGCCCGCCTTTTCTTTAAGCCGCCCGAACAGGTCGATGCCGAATTGCCGAAACAGGTGGATCATGTCGACGAACACCCAGTTCTCGACGTAGCGCTCGTTCTCGAGCTTCCAGAAATCGAGTCCGTTGAACACGACCGGCTTGTGGGTCGCGGCAACGTCGAGGTAGTCGCCCGTGTGTGTCGCCTTGACGCCAGCCCATCCCGGCGCGCCGCTGTAGGGGCCTTCGGCAATCAGCGCATCGAGGTCCTGCACCTGCCGATCGGGGAATGCGCGCAGCCAGTGCTTCTGGTGATTTTCCTCGAAGGCCGCGAGGCTCAGGCACGCACCGATGCCGCCCGGCCCGTACCAGTGCACCTCGGGATGGAAGTAATCGGCGATCCCCATGCTCTTAAGCTCCGACTGGTCGTAGCTGTTGAGTGCATCGAAGATGAATCGTCGGATGTGATCGAGAGTGTGCGCCGACGTGCGTTCGTCCTGTGCGTCGAGCAGCAGGCCGTCGCCGGCCTGGGGTGGCGGATACAAGCCGTCGATGCCGCGGCTCGGCGGCAGCACCTCGAAGCCCGCCTGTTGCATGAGATCGACGAGATCGAGCAGCAGGTAAGTCTCGATGATCCTGTCGTCGTCGACGCGACAGAACTCGCCCCAGCGAATGCTGACCGGCCCGCCGGTCGCCGGAATCGCCAGGTAGTCGTTCTCGAACGTCGCGTTGAGGAAACCCGTGCCGCAGACCCACATGCGGCCGTCGTTGGCGCCGTCGATGCGGCCGCTCGATCGGCCGCCGAAGAAAAGATGGGTCTCGCGCGCAATATCGGGAAAAGCGTACGTGAGCGGCTGCCAGAAATTCGAGGCCCAGGCCTCGACGCCCTCGAGATCGCCGATCGGGTCCGGGCCGTGCCAGACGTGATCGCGCGCGAGGATCCCGTGCGCCAGCCGCGCCGCCGCGTCAATATCTGCGCGATCGAGCGCTTGCCAGAAGTCCCGGACGCGCTGTTTGTTGCGCTGGTTCAGCTCGGTATCCATGCCCATCCCTCGATCGTTGCCGCAGCCCGCGGATGCGTATACTTTAGAAGTTTGACTTCGAATGCAACCGCGGCGGCGAACCCACGGCCGCCCGCGAGGGGCCAAGGCGACATGAGCGACACGACACTCTGGGAGGCGGCCGCAAAAGACGTTTTCTGGTACCACGCGCCCGCGACCGTGCTCGACGACAGCCGGCCGCCTTTTTATCGCTGGTACCCGGACGGCGTCACGAACGCCTGCTACAACGCGCTCGATGTTCACGTCGATGCGGGACGCGGTGAGCAGCCTGCCGTCATCTACGACAGCCCGGTCACGGGCAAGCGACGCACCCTGACCTACTCGGAGCTGCTCGACGAGGTGGCGCGCTTCGCCGGCGCGCTTCGCGACGCGAACGTCGAAAAAGGCGACCGCGTGCTCATATACATGCCGATGGTGCCCGAGGCGCTGATCGCGATGCTCGCTTGCGCGCGGCTCGGCGCGATTCACTCGGTCGTCTTCGGCGGCTTCGCGAGCAACGAGCTTGCGTTGCGCATCGACGACGCGACGCCCAAGGTAATCGTATCGGCCTCCTGCGGCATCGAGCCCGCACGCATCGTGCCGTACAAGCCGCTGCTGGACCGCGCAATCGAGCTCGCGAACCACGAACCCGCGCGCTGCATCATCCTCGCACGCTCCGAGCAAACGGCCGAGCTCAAACCGGGCCGCGACCTCGACTGGCAAGCGGCAATGCGGGATGCGGAGCCCGCCGACTGCGTGCCGGTCGGCGCGAACGATCCCCTGTACATTCTTTACACGTCCGGCACGACGGGCCAGCCGAAAGGCGTCGTGCGCGACACGGGCGGCAGCATCGTTGCTCTGAAATGGAGCATGTCGCGCATCTACGACGTCGAGCCCGGCGACGTCTACTGGGCGGCGTCCGACGTCGGCTGGGTCGTCGGCCATTC
>JBFISV010000249.1:0-4301 GCA_041608415.1 Woeseiaceae bacterium | reverse complement strand
GCGTCAGCGTGAAAGAGTCGCCGCGTGCCGACACGCGCAGCCCGGGAATGCGGGACAGTCGATGAATCACGTCGTCCACGAGACCGTTCGCAAACAGCCGCGTCTCGTCACTGCCGTCGATGTTCAAAAACGGCAGCACGGCGAACGAGTTCTCGACGATGGGCGGCGCTTCGAATACCGTCCCGGGCGCAGCGGCCGCCGCCGAAGCCGGTGGCGCCTGCGGCAGGCCGACGCTCTGGTCGTAGACGTAGACGAGTCCCGCGGCGACGATGAGTGCGCCAATGACCGAGAGGTAGGTGCGGCTGAAGCGCCGCCGCCTCGCATCCGCGGGCGAGCGCTCGTCGAGCACCGCGCGGCCGTCACGAAATTCGAGGTACCAGGACAACACGAGCGCGATGGGGAATCCGGCGATGACGAGTACCGTGACGAAGGTGCCGGCCCAGGCAGGCAGGAGCAGCTGGTCGAATACGATGTCGCCGACCTGTATCAGCAGCCAGCCGACCAGCAGGTAGGCGATGCCGGTCTCGAGCACGCCGCGGCGTTTGAGGTTCTCGAAAAATCCGACATCGGTGACGCGCGCGCCGCGTTCGGCGCCGAGCACGACGGAATCGGTGATATCGGTGACGAGTTCGGGCGCAACGAGCAGCCGGTAGCCGCGCTTCGGCAGCGTTTGTACGAAGCCCGGATTGTCGGCCTGGTCCCCGAGCGCGCGCCGGATTTCGCCCACGGCATGGCTCAGCGATTCGGGGCTGCCCTGGCCCTCGCCCCAGACTTCGCGCAGCAGGTGCTCGCGCGTCACGATGTCGTCCGGCGCTTCCGCGAGACAGCGCAGCACTTCCATGGCCTTCGGCGCGAGATGCACGCTGCCCGACCGCCCGGTCACCTGGCCCTTGAGCGGCTCGACCAGGAAATCGTGCAGATAAAAGCCCTTGAGAACTTCGGAAGCCACGCTGCCGCCTGCGATTGATCAGGAGACCAGTATAGAGGCCCTGCGCGCCAAATCAGCCATCGCGGCAAGTATTTTCAACGAGTTAGATCGGCATTGCAGCCGGCCGATGGCAGCGAGGCCTCGCCGCGCACGCGCTCGGCGATGAGGCCGAACAGCTGGTCTAGCACGTCCCTGCGGCTCGGGCGAATGTGCGCCCCGCGTGTCCAGTACAGCTCGACGTGCTCGCTCGACGCGGCCTCGACGAACGGTGCGAGCGACTCGCGCGGCACGTATTCGTCGTTGCAGGACGCGACGACGATCAGTTCCCGCGGCGCGATGTGCTGCATCCAGCGGGTCGTATCGATGGAGTTGCCGTAGATCAGGAACAGTGCGGCGTGTGCGGCAATGCGCCGCAGTGCATCGCTCTCGATCCGGCCGCGGGCGGCAAACGCGGCCCAGCTCGGGTTGTGGGCGCCACCGTGCATGAACCAGACTCGCGTGAAACGCGTGTCGAGTGCGCCGGCGATAGCCGCGAACGGCACGCCGAGGCTGATGCCGACGAGCTCGATGCGATCTTTATCGACCCACGATTGCCGCATTATCCAGCGCAGCGCGAGCATGAGCGCCGCGGGGGAATCGAGAAACGCCTGCTGGATGTCGGGTATCGCTCCCACCGACGGCCAGAAACCGCGGAGTTTTTCGGGGCCGAGGTACGGGTAGTCGATCGCGGCATACGCAATGTCGGTCGGCTTGCCGACGAGATCGACGGCGTCCTTGCCCGTACGCTGGCCGCCGAGCAGGAGCACCAGGGGCAGCTTTTCACCCGGCGCGCGGGCGGGCCGCAGCACGCGCATGTCGACCTCGAGCCCCGTCGAGCTGACGAGATGCACGCTTTCTCGGATTGCGGACGATGACGTCACAGCCTTGTGCTCGACGTTATCGAGCGAGCCCGTGCGCTCGCGATAGTAGTCGTACTTCGGGATCGCGAGTTCGAGGCAGTAAATGCAGACGATCGCGACCACGAGCAGTGCGCTGACTTTCAGAATCCGCCGGGTCATCGGCACCTGACCTTCTTGTTCGGATACCGTTGACAGCACTCTACATGCGCCGCGCCCGCGCCGCAAAAAGCCGGCGCCGGCCGGCTTCGTCTTGATGGCGCCCGGATCGCTGCGGTAGCATGGCTTGGATATCGGCGGCGAACAAAAAGACCATGCGCCGCCGGGCGAGCGAGGTAGCCATCCATGTCGAGATTGGCACGAGTACTGGCGGGACTTGTCGGTGCATTCCTGGTCGCGATCGCGGCCGCCCAGATCGCCTATCGCGTCAGCACCGACCCCGGCGATGCGCCGGCGCAGGAGGCCTGGGCGCAAAATCGCATGCAGTTCGTCGCCTGGAACGACGCTCGCTGGACGGCGTGGGTACGCGGCGATCCGGACGCGGGCGACCTGTTCGAGAAGGTGCCGCAGGACACGGCCCGCTGGAGCCGTCATGCGAATGCAAGCATCGCCTACCGCGACTGGGAGGGCGAGGCCTGGCAGGCAAAAATCGACGGCGACGAGTTCCTGCTCGCCCGCCAGGGTAACTGGGACGAACGAGTCATACGCTCAGACGCCATTCGCTATCGCGACTGGGCGGGAAACGAACAGATACGAACGGTCAGTGAACTCAGGCGCTGAAAAACTTTCGCCCGGGAATCATTTCGCCTATGCTGAGATGCAACAGAATTAACGAACGACGGCCAGGGGAGTAAGTCAAGGAACGGAAAGATCGAAAACAACGTGGAACGATCGATACCTATCGATCAGTCAACGGACGGACAGTCGACTGCCGTCGTCAAAGCACTAAAAGACTCTGAGAGCTGACAGCTCATCCACGTTGACAGGCGCGGGCCTGTAAAAGAAAAATGCGGGGGAATCGTCACGAAAACCCTCCACTCTAGTTGGGCGAGGAGTACGGCCTCCGGCGCCCACGGGCTGAGAAACAGCCTGACGATCCTGACCCTGGGGGTCCTGCCCCAGGTCTCGATGGCCTCGAAGATTGACATGCGCCCGGGCGTCACCGAGCTCAGCGAGCGCATCCAGTCGATTCATCACATGGGCCTCTGGGTCTGCGTCGTCGTCGGCGTCGTCGTGTTCGGCGCCATGTTCTACTCCATGTTCGCGCACCGCGCCTCGCGCAATCCAGAGCCGGCCACCTTCAGCGAGAGCACCGTCATCGAAGTCGTCTGGACGGCGATCCCGGTGCTGATCCTCGTCGGCATGGCGATACCCGCGACCTCCGCGCTGCGCGACATCGAGGACAACAGCAACTCCGACCTCACGGTGCTCATCACGGCGTCGCAGTGGAAGTGGCACTACAAGTACCTCGACTCGGACATCGGCTATTACAGCAACAGCGCGACGCCCGAGGAGCAGATCGACAACCTCGAGCCGAAGGACGTGCACTACCTGCTCGACGTCGACAACCCGCTCGTGCTGCCAACGGACAAGAAAATCCGTTTCCTCGTCACGGCCGACGACGTCATCCACTCGTGGTGGGTGCCGGACTTCGCCGTCAAGCAGGACGCGATACCGGGCTTCATCAACGAGGCGTGGGCGGAGATCCCCGTCGCGGGCGTGTTCCGCGGCCAGTGCGCGGAACTCTGCGGCATCGGCCACGCCTACATGCCGATCGTCGCCGAGGTCCGGCCCGCGGCGGAGTTCGACGCCTGGATCGAGGAGCAGCGCATCGCCGCGGCGCTGGCCGGCGAGGCCGCGGTCGCCGCGCGCGCCAAGACCTGGTCGATGGACGAGCTCGTGACGACGGGCGAGGGCGTGTTCGTCAAGCACTGCGCGACCTGCCACGAACGCGACGGCCGCGGCCAGGGCGCGAAGTACCCGGCGCTCGTCGGCAGCCCGATCACGACGGGCGCGATGGCCGATCACCTCGAGCGCGTCATGAACGGTGTCGCCGACACCGAGATGCAGGCCTGGGCGCCGCAGCTCTCGGACCTCGAGATCGCGGCCGTCATCACCTACGAGCGCAATAGCTGGGGCAACGACGTCGGCGACCTGATCCAGCCGCGCATTGTCTACGAGGCCCGCTGATGGTCGCCCACGCCGACACGATTTCCAAACCGCGCCATCCGCTGGTCGCGTTCGCGGCGCGCTGGCTGTGCACGACGAACCACAAGGAAATCGGCTCGCTGTACCTGTGGCTGAGCTTCCTGTTGTTCTTCATCGCGGGCACGCTCGCGATGTTCATCCGCATGGAGCTGTTTGAGCCCGGCATCCAGTTCATCCAGCCCTTGTTCTACAACCAGGTGCTGACGCTGCACGGCCTCGTCATGGTGTTCGGCGCGGTCATGCCCGCGTTCGTCGGGCTCGCGAACTGG
>JBFISV010000248.1:0-4317 GCA_041608415.1 Woeseiaceae bacterium | reverse complement strand
GGGCAGGTCGGTGTCGTAACGGTTCTCGTTGAGTTCGCGTTCGGCATCGGCCAGTAATTGCTTAGCTTTGTCGAGCGTAATCGGCGCGTAGCGGCCGACACGTGCGCGGTCGGCATCTGCCAGCAGACGACGCGTGTCGCTTAGGTACTGTGCCTTGATTGCGACGAGTTCGGCATCGCGGTACAGGCTCGTCGCCTCGATGTCGTTTCGTTTCGCGTTTTTCAGATCGCCGCGTTCGAGCAGGCGAATGGCATCGCCAAACTTGCGCTGAGCTTCCGCCCAGATTTCCGGGGACAGTTCGGGGGCGCGAGCGTTGGCCGCGTCCTGGCGGCTTTTCATGACCTGCGCGAGCGCCGTCTGCGCGAGCCGCGCGGATTCGGTGGCTGTCCTGAAAAAGCGCGCGGCCTCGGCGGCATTGGATCGCACTGTCTCGATATTGCGGCCGCGCTGCAGCGCGAGCTCGGCGTCGTTGTACTCGTCCATGCCGCGCGCGTAGCTGCGCGGTGCGAGCAGCTGGGCATTGACCGCGTCGGCGGCCGCCTTGGCTTCGTCGGCCTCTTTGAAAAAGGTCTTCCTGAGTTCGTCCTGGGCACTGGCCAGCCCCGCGACTGCGAGCAGCGCGGCGATCAGCAAACCCTGTGTCAAATTCCGTGATACGGCCATGGGCTCAAAATTCCTGCGTTGATTCGATCCGGGAACCGCCCAAGCGACGGACAGTTACGGCTCGATGTTACATATTGACCGGCGCCAAGTCTGTGCGCCGCGTCGCCGATTGGCGCGGATTTTACGCTGCCACCGGGCATTCCGCGACATTCTCGTTGCTGCACTGCAGCAGCCGCAGCCATTTTACGTCAAATCCGGAAATTTGTGGTTTCGATCACAGATGTCCGCCGGGCGGGCGCGTACTCTTTACCCATGTCCGCGAAGTACTACACGCAGTTCATTTTGACCGACGCGCAATACCGCGGCGGCAATGAATTCAGTGGCGTCATCGAGCTCAGCGCGCCGATGGATGCCGACAGCGATGCGCGCGACATCGAGGCCGTACTGGCCCGCAATTTCGACCTGCGCCAGAACGCCGTAAAACTGGTCAGCTGGTCCCGCTTGCACTGACAGACTTCTGGCGCGTCAACGATTCCCCCTGACTCTCCCGGCTTCGGCCGGGATTTTTTTGCGCTACAATGCTCGGCCCGTTTCGCCGGCGTCCGACGCACCGTATGAGCAACAGTAACAAACACTTCCGTGGCATTCCGATCGTTCAGTCGGGATCCAAGTACCGTACAGAGCAGGGCTTTTCGGCGATCAAGAACGGCGTCAAGGCGGGCCGCGCCAGCGAACCCGTCGCACGCGGCGGCAAGCCGGGCTGGCTGCGGGCCAAGATGCCGACCGGCAAGGGCTTTTCCAATACCCGGCAAATCGTGCACGAGCATCGTTTGAGCACGGTCTGCGAGGAGTCGATGTGTCCGAACATCGGCGAATGCTGGAATGCCGGCACTGCGACAATCATGGTGCTCGGTTCGGTATGCACGCGGGCCTGCCGCTTCTGCGCGGTGGACACGGGCAACCCGAAAGGCTGGCTCGATCCCGATGAGCCTTACAACACGGGCAGGGCCGTGCAACTGATGGGCCTCAAGTACGTCGTCATTACGTCGGTCGATCGCGACGACCTCGACGACGGCGGCGCGGCGCATTACGCGGCATGCGTGCGCGAGATCAAGAAGCAGAATCCGCGCACCGCGGTCGAGGCGCTGACGCCCGTCTTCCAGGGCGTCACGGAGCATGTCGAAGTGGTGGTCGATTCGGGACTCGAGGTGTTTGCGCAAAACGTCGAAACCGTGCGTCGCCTGACGCACCCGGTGCGCGACCCGCGCGCCGGCTACGAGCAGACGATCTCGGTGCTCAGGCATGCGAAAAAATTCCGCCCTGAGGTGCTGACGAAAACCAGCCTGATGCTCGGCCTCGGCGAGCGCGACAACGAGATCATGCAGACGATGGACGACCTGCGCGACGCGGGCGTCGACATCCTGACGCTCGGGCAATACCTCAGGCCGACACCGAACCATCTCGCGGTCGAGCGCTACGTCACGCCTGACGAATTCGACGCCTACCGCCGTGAAGGCCTCGACAAGGGCTTTGTCGAGGTCGTGGCCGGGCCGATGGTGCGCTCGAGCTATCGCGCCGAGCAGGTACTCGAAAAGAACAACGTCGGGCTAGCTGTATGAGCGCGTTTTTGGCCGAGTACGGCCTGTTCCTGCTCAAGGTCGCGACGATCGTCATCGCGATTGCCGTGGTCATCGGCATTGCGGCATCGGCGAGTCGCAGGTCGCACCAGGAAGGCCTGGACGTCGAACACCTCAACAAGAAATATCGCGATCTTGCCAGCACCCTAAAGAATGCGGTGCTCAGGAAGGACGAGCGCAAGAAATTCGCCAAGGAAGAAAAAAAACGCGAAAAGGCCGAGGCGAAGGACGCGGCAGAACGGCCACGCAGTTTCATCATCCACTTCAAGGGTGACCTAAAGGCGACCGCGGTGCCGTCGCTGCGCGAGGAAGTCAGCGCCGTGCTCGACGTGGCCGGCGGCGACGACGAAGTCATCGTCTGCCTCGAGAATCATGGCGGCGTCGTGCACGAACACGGCCTGGCTGCCTCGCAGCTCGCGCGCATTCGGGACCGCGGTATCCCGCTGACCGTGTGCGTCGACAAGGTTGCCGCGAGCGGTGGTTACCTGATGGCCTGTGTCGCATCGAAAATCGTCGCCGCACCGTTCGCGATCCTCGGCTCGATCGGGGTGCTCGCTCAGCTACCGAATTTCCACCGCATGCTCGACAACCACGGCGTCGATTTCGAGCAGATCTCGGCCGGCAAGTACAAGCGTACCGTAACGATGTTCGGTGAAAACACGGACGAGGATCGCGCCAAGCTCAAGGAAGAACTCGAAGACGTGCACACGCTGTTCAAGGCGGCCGTCAACAAGTACCGGCCCGGCCTCGACCTCGACAAGGTGGCGACCGGCGAGCACTGGTACGGGTCGCGGGCGCTCGAACTCGGGCTCGCTGACGAAATTCGCACCTCCGACGAAGTGCTGTCTGCGCGTGCCGCCGAGCGCGATGTCTACCAGCTGACCTACCGGATCAAGCAGCCGCTGCAAAAACGGCTGCTCGCGAACATCGACAGCGCCCTCGAGAAAGCCTCGGCCAGCCGCTGGCGGCAGCGCTTCGAGTCGCGCCTGCCGCGCTAGCGAGGAACCGCGCCGGGCCGATTTTGTCGTACACTGTAGTGCGGCGTTTTGCGACGCGAGGAACCCCGATGAAGCGGCAGATTTCGACAGTTTTTACGGCCTTGCTGGCCCTCGCCGGGCTTGCCGCCACATCCGTTGCCATGGCCGCGTCGCAGGCCGAAATGGAGGCCGAAGCCGCGCGTGAATTTGCCCGTATCAAGGCGGCGGCGCCGCTGACGACGGACCAGGAAATCATCGATTACATCGCTTGCGTGGCGAACGCGGTCGTGCTGTCGCTCGAGCCGCCGGACAGCGAGATGGCCTGGGAAATGGCAATTCTCGAAACCCAGGAGCTCAATGCGTTCGTGATGCCGGGCGGCAAGATCGTCGTCTATGAAGGCATATTGAGGGCCGCGAGGAACCAGGATCAGCTCGCTGCCGTGATCGGCCATGAAATCGCGCACGTGACGTCCGAGCACACCAAGCGCAAGCTGCTGCAGGGCAAGACCGGCCAGATCGGCATCCAGGTCGCAGCCGTACTGCTCGGCGGCGGTCACTACGGCACGACGTATACGGCGCAGGAAATGCTCAACCAGGGCGCGATGTACGGCCTGCTGCTGCCGTACAAGCGCAGCCAGGAAACCGAAGCCGACGTCGTCGGCCTCAAGTACATGGCGCAGGCCGGTTTCGACCCGCGCGCCGCCGTGGACCTCTGGAAAAACATGGAAGCCGAATCGGGTGGCCAGGCGCCGGCCGAATTCGCCTCGACGCACCCGTCGCCCGAAAACCGAATCGACGCGCTGATCTCGCAATATATCGAAGTGCTGCCGCTGTATAATCAGGCCCAGGAACAGGGCCGCGTGCCCAACTGCGTATTGCCGCAGAAACTCGACGCGGCGTACCAGAAAAAACAGGCCGCCAAACAGAACCGGGAGTAACTCCTCATCACAGCTCGCCTCGTACTGTTGCTGCCGCTGGTTGCAGCCGGCGGCTGCACATCGTTGCACGATTTTTTCGGCAGCGCTCCCACCAAGCGCCCCCGGGCGATCGTCGCCGATGTCGACGAACGTGCACCCGTCGACCCGATTGCAGCCAATCGC
>JBFISV010000247.1:0-4326 GCA_041608415.1 Woeseiaceae bacterium | reverse complement strand
GCCGTGCGTCCGAAGTTCAAAGACACGGGCTGTCGCATTGGAGTCGCGACCGCCCGATCGTCGGGACCGGCGCCATGCGCGCGCGGGCCGGTCTCAGCGGCGCACCGAATCGCCGCGCCCGAGCTTGCGGCTCCCGAGCCAGCCGCGCCACGCTATTCCACGGGACGTTTCTCGTCCAGCAAGTCCGAATCGCCGAGCTGGGCCCGCTCCTCGTCCACTTTCTGCTCGATATGCGTATCCGGCGTGACGTCGAGAATTTCGGCCGCGGGCCCGGCATCGACCGTTCCAATCTCTCGCGCAACGCCGGTGGACGGAGCGGGCTCGGGCCTGATTTGCTCGAGCGTCGCCGGAATCCCGTTGTCGAAACGTATCCGGTAAATCGGTTCGGGGAGCGTGAAGCCGTTCTTTTCGAGCGCGTCTTTCGCCGCGCCAATCGCGAGGCTTCGCCCCCGACCGAAATCGGTGGCGGCCTGATCGACCCAGGCCATGAACCGGATGACGATGTTCGAATCGCCGACCTCGGACAGGATGGCATTCGGCCCCGGATCTTGCAGCACGAAATCGAGGCCGGTCAATGCGTCGAGCCCCACCTTCATGGCGACGACCGGATCGTCGTTCGCGTCGATTCCCAGTTCGAAGTCGAAACGCCGCTGCGGCGTGCGCGTGTAATTGAGGATGACCGACTTGAACACCGATGAATTGGGAATGCGCAGATGATTGCCGTCGAGCGTCATGAGGATGGTCGCCCGCGATGTAAGCCGGACGACGAGACCCTCGTGATCGCCGATGACGACGTGGTCGTTGGCCCGAAACGGCTGGCGAATACTCAGCATGATGCTCGAAATGTAGTTTTCGAGCGTATCGCGCACGGCGAATCCGATAGCGATGCCGAGAACGCCCGCGCCGCCCAGGATGGCGCCCACGAGCGCGTTTGCGCCGACCAAGCCGAGCGCGACGATCAATCCGATCAGGATCGAGACGACTCGTACCGCCTGCGACATCAATTCGGCCAGGAACGGATTGGGCGCGACGCGCCGCCAGACAGCGTTCCACTTGGCGAGACTGTTGCCGAGCAGTACGATGAGCGCGAACACCACGATCGCGACCAGCGCCAGCGGCAGCGCGCGCAGGAACTGCGCGGCCCCTCCCCGCAGCTCCTCCATGATGGGCCGCACGTTGTCTCGCACGTCGAGCGTTCGCTCGATCTCGTCCTCGACCGTTACGACGCCCTCCGCACGGCTGGCGATGCGCACGGCCGTCTGCGCGTTCGTCTCGTTGGCCGCCTGCCCGGAGAGCGTTACGACCCCCGCGCGGACGTCGACGACGACGTCGGACAGGCTGTCGAGCTCCGCGAAGATTCCGGCAATGCGCTCGCGAATCTGCTCGTCGGTCGCCCGGTCCGAAGTCGCCTCGATCACCGTGTCCGGCTCCGGTACCGGATCGTCGATCTGCAGTTGCGCCGGGACCGGCCCGGCCACGATCAGCCCGACCACGGCAGCCAGCCACGATATCCGCGTCAGACTGCCAATCGCTTTGCGCCTACCCACGTTTGCTGCTCCTCGACTTTTCGATTCCGGGGCGCGGCGTCCCGGTCCCGGCGTCCGGGGCCGGGCGATTCACTTGTCTCGCGCGTGACCGCCGAGTCGGACGGCTGACCGAGGACCCGATCGGTCCCGGTCTCCCGACCCGGCCCGCTCAAACTACACGCACTGCGTGCCGGTTCACAAGTCGCGCAGGCCGGGCAGCGCCGCCCCGCTTCGACAGCGCACCAGGCCTGCTGACGATTGCAGGGCGCGATGATCGAACGTCGCCGGTGCAGCGTGTTGTCGCGACAGGACACCGTCCCCGTCGTCCACGGCATGCTCGGCTCG
The DNA here is from genome assembly GCA_041608415.1 of Woeseiaceae bacterium. GTDB lineage: Bacteria > Pseudomonadota > Gammaproteobacteria > Steroidobacterales > Woeseiaceae > UBA1847. The sequence continues at coordinate 2,455 of JBFISV010000247.1, read as the reverse complement.
ACGAGTGCAGCGCGAAGCCCGGATTTTCCGAGCCCGCAACGCGTACAACCCGTATGATGCGGGCTTATTTCGTGACGGTGCGTCCTGCGTATGTGGAACCGACTTCTGTTTCTTTTGCAACGCCTCGACGAGCGCCTGTGGCTTCGTCCCCTGCTCTTCTGCGTGCTTTCCGTTGCCGCCGCTTTGGTCGCAAAGTCCGCCGACGGTTTGCGCCTCGACGTGAAGATTCCCGGCATCGCCTCGGAATCCATCGAAACGCTGCTGTCCATTACGGCCGGCAGCATGCTGGTCATCGCCACGCTGGCGGTCGCGTCCATGGTCTCGGCCTACGCATCGGCCAGCAGTACGGCAACTCCGCGGTCGTTCACGCTGCTCGTTGCGGACGATCTGTCGCAAAACGCGCTGTCGACGTTCATGGGCGCTTTCATTTTCACGTTCGTTGCGCTCGTGGCGTTGAAAAACGGGTATTACGGGCACACGGGCCTTTTTGTCCTGTTCCTCATGACCGTCGGCGTCGTCGCGCTCGTGATCGTCACTTTCGTTCGCTGGGTTGACTGGATAGCGCGACTCGGCCGAATCGGCACGACGGTCCGCAAGGTCGAATCGACCGGGGCGCAGTCGATCAGGCAACTCAGGCAGAACCCCCGGCGCGGCGGCGCACCCGAATCGCCGAAGTCGCGTGCCGGGACACCCGTATACGCAGACGACATCGGCTACGTGCAGCACATCAACGTCGAGTCGCTGCAGGCTTGTGCGACCGAGAACGATCTGCAAATCCGCGTGAGCGCCCTGCCCGGCACTTTCGTTGCGCCGAATCGCGCCCTTGCCATTGTCGATTCGGCCACGGCTACGGTGACCGGGCAGACACTGAGGCGCCTGGTTGCCGCATTCGAGGTCGGCGACAGCCGCCTATTCGACAGCGACCCGCGATTCGCGCTGATCGCGTTGTCGGAGATCGCCAGTCGCGCCCTGTCGCCGTCCGTTAACGATCCGGGCACGGCGATCGGGATATTCGGATCGTTCGTGCGCCTGTTCGCGATCCTGGCCGAGCCGCAGGAAGAGCGCGACATATCCGGAACGACGTACGACCGGGTCATGATTCCCGAAATATCGGTCGACGACATGCTCGACGATGCGTTCCGTGCGATCGCTCGCGACGGCGCTGCCATCGTCGAAGTACAACTCCGGCTGCAGAAAGCGTTGCACTCGATTGCGTCCATGGAAAACGGCAGCCTCGCGAGAGCCGCAAAACGGCAGTCGCGCATGGCTCTGAAACGCGCCGAGGCGGCAATCGACCTCAGCGAGGACATGGAGAAAATCAGCGACGCGGCGAGCTGGTCGCGCGACGCGTAGATGTCTCGCGCCGGAGCCGAAACCGCGAGCGCGGGTGCCGGAGTGCAAAAGGGTCATCTGTCGCGAGAACGTCGAGCGCGCACTCCCACCAGGCATCGGTTTCGACGGCGAGCACGATGTCGGGATCATGCCTGCGGATTACGCGAATGAGCGCGTCGGCCTCCCTGTTGGGCGTGTACACGTTCGAGACGAGGACGCTCAGCGTCGCGTCCGCGGCGGGCGCAGCCGCCGACTTCAGCTGCCTGGGAAAAAACGGCGTGTATCGTGCAATCCGTTTGAGCTGCAGCGCCGCGCACAGTGACAGGGCAACGATGAACAGGCCGTCCTCGACGTCGTCCCACCCTGAAACGGCGATGTAGGCGACCAGCACGAGCAGCGTGATGACCGTGACCTGAATGCGCGGAAAGTCGAAAACACGAATGCACCAGGCCTCGTGCCGGAACAGCGGCAACACGCTCCAGAGTACGGTGATGGACGCCACAATCGACGCCAGCATGTCTGCGCTCAATTTCAGATTCCGATTTGCGGCGCGAGATCGCGGGGTCCGGCCTTTCAGGCGGTAATGCGCGCCCACAGGAGTCCCGCGAGTCCGGCGATTATTGCGAACATCGAGATCAGAAACAGTAACAGCACGACCAGCGTGGATGCGATGACCCAGCGGCTCTGCGCGCCGGTAGCGCCCGGATCATCGAGGAATGCCTCGAGCAGCCTGACGTTGCGCAAATTCGCCCGAAACGCGACGTCGAACAGGTCGCCGAGCAGCGGGACCGCGCCGACCACGACTTCGAGAAGCACGTTGAGGCCCATGCGCGCGAGGATGCTTGCGGGCACGCGCAGCAACGCAGCCCTGAGCACGATGTAAAAAGACAGTATCGCCCCGGCCAGGTCGCCGAATCCCGGTACGAGGCCGATGATGCCGTCGAGGCCGATCCGGAATCCGCCGGGCAAGCGGATCGAATTGTCCAGCAGCCAGGCGAGCCTGCCGAGGCGCCGCCGCGTGCCCGCATCTCGATTCTTGCCATCGCTTTCGACCGGCACGGTAGGCGGTATACGCTAGGTCGCCGCTTTGACGAGCACGTACAGGATTTCCAGATCGGGAGAG
>JBFISV010000246.1:0-4337 GCA_041608415.1 Woeseiaceae bacterium | reverse complement strand
GGGTCAAGTCTACGCATTACGCATTTTTAACAGTGCCGCTGCGAGCGTGAATTTCAAAAATGCGTAATGCGTAGACTTGACCCCTCGTTTACTTCAGACGCTCGCGCACGACGGGCTCGAGGCTCGTCAGGCCGCCCTCCTTGCCGGCGGCAAGCGCCTGCTCCGCATCGGCGCCGTTGAGGCTCTCGATCAGGGCGAGCATCGCGCCTACCCGGTTACCGCTGCCGCAGTGCAGCAGCACGGGGCCGTCCTGCTCCTTGATCAGCTTTTCGAGCGCGCGCGCCGCATCGAAATTGATCGCGTCGCGGTCGGTGATCGGGAACGGCACGTAGTTCATGCCGAGTTCCCGCACGACGGCGGGCTCGTCGAAACCGCGGTTCTCGGATTCGCCGCGCAGGTCGATGACCGCCGCGTAGCCGCTGTCGCTGAACACCTCGAGCGCCTCGGCACTCGGTTGCCCGGCCGAGCTGATCCCGTTCGCCGGCCGCACCGCCCGCTCCGCCACGACTCTGTCGATGTCGACCTTGACCGACCCCGCCGGCGCCGGGTCCTCGGCGACGACGCACGAAGCGACCAATAGAAGAACGGGAAGTAGCCACGGCTTCATTGCGGTCTCCACACAGTAATCTCAGTCTTTCAGGGTAACGCGCGTGTCCACTTCCATGCCGCGCGCGTTGAAGCGTATGTCGAATTTCATGCGATCGTACATCTCGCCGAGCGAGCGCATTGCGTCGCGCAGCGCCTCGCGGGCCGCCGGCGACAGCTGCTCGCCGTCCCCGTCGCCAGGCTGCATCATGCCGTCCGCGATCAGCGCATAGTACCGGCCCGCATCCATCGTCATGCTGAACATCGGCGCGGGCACCGGGGCCGCGGCCGTCAGCACGGTCTTGACGCGTGCCTCGGCGTCGGCGCCGACGGACAAGGCGATCGCGTCCTCGAGCATGGCCGCGTAAACCTTCTTGCCGACCGCCTTAAGCTGCGGCAAATCGAGCAGCACGGGCACGCCGTCGGGCTTGAGATTCAAGCCGGCCAGTTCCGCGCTGAACATCGAACCCATGGCAACCATCGCCCGGGCATCGTCCATTGCGATCAGGATGCTGGCGTCGATGTCTTCCGGCGGCTGCGGGCTCGCCATGTCGAATTCACCGACGTCGTCGACGACCGCAAGCAGGCCACGGAACCCGTAGGCCACGGGCGGTATCGGCTTGTTGAGCGCCTCGCGGCCCGCCGCGACGCCTGCCTGCAGCTCGGCAAAATATTCGCATTCGAACGGGTCGGCCTCCAGCGCGTCGAGGCGCGCCTCGTAAAAGTCGCGCAGCGACAGCAGGTTGAGGCTAAGCCCGAGCGAAAACAGCCCTCCGGGATCGTCGCCGAGCCCCGGTACCAGGTTCGAGATCGTCGCCAGTCCGGCCGCGATATCCGACCGCAATTCCACGACCAGCGAACCGCTCATCGCTTCCGTGCTGATCTCGTGGTAGCCGAATACCATGCGCGGGGCGACCGCGACGACGTCCTGAATTTCCGCCTTGCAGACCGGCGAAATCTCTCCCGCCTCGTCTTCGAGCGAGGCGAGCAGCGGCACATCGAGTCCCGTCGGCTCGTCGACCAGCGTCGATGCGACGCGTCGAGCATCGACGAAGCCCAGGTAGTAGTTGTTGAAGCCGTAGGTCTCGGCGATGTCCGAGAGCGTGTCGGACGATGCAATGGTATTGCGCGGCGGCGTCAATCCGAGCAGTTGCCGTTTCTGCTCATCGTCGAAACCGCGCGGCAGCAGCGCGAAAACCGCATTGCCGTCGAACGCGCCGATGACGAGACTCATTTCCTGATCGCCGACGAAGCGATACTTCGTGCCGCCGAGTTCGGCGACGCTCATCGACCCGCCTGCCGCGGCTTCGAGGCGCGCGATCGCGGCGTCGAATGAATCGGCATCGCTGATTTCGATTCGCAGCACGGGCAGCAGGCCGTTGCCGAAGAAAGCGAAGCTCGAGTTTCGTTCGAACCCGGCGCCACGCAGGCCTTCGCGCGACAGCAGCGCGGCCAGCTCGTCGGAGAGCGCCGCAAACCGTTGCCGTTCCGCCGCGCCCATCTGCGCGTCGTCAGCAGACAGTGCCGACTCGAAAACCTCTTTGAGGACGACCCGGTAGGCCTCGAGAATTTCGTCGATTTTCGGGCCGAGCTTGTCGAGAACCGCGTCCGGAAGCTTCGCGCCGCTCGCGAACAGGTAGGGCGTGTTTGCCGGCACGAAGCGCAGGATCTCGTTCTGCGTCATCGATTCATCGCGTTCGGCGGCCTTGCGACCGCAGCCGCTGACGAGCAAGGCGGCGAGCGCCGTCAGCAGGGCCGCCCGCAAAATCGTCGTTTTGATCATCGTCTGTATCCTCGCGGGCATACCCGCCATGTCAAGTACACGAACGGAGCTCGGAAACCGAGATCTCCGGCAAATTGGCGAGTAAAGCGGATGTAACTCTTGTGCAAACGGTCTTGTGGGAATCGACTGAAGCCGACTGCCGTTTGGCCGCAGTATACGGCAAATACGCTGAAACAAAAAGCTGCCGTATTTTGCCGCGCCGGGGATTTCCTCCTACACTCCGCACATGCCTGTGCCCCTACGCGATGTCGTCGCGGCGGATCTCGACGCGGTCCTCTCGCTGAACGACGCGGTCGTACCGGCCGTCAATCGAGTCGACATCGAAAAGATGCGCTGGTTTGCGGATCATGCGGCCTATTTTCGCGTCGCTGACGATTCAGAGCGGCTCACGGCATTCCTGATCGGCCTGCGCCCGGGCACGGATTACGACAGTCCGAACTACCGCTGGTTTTGCCGCCACTACGCGGATTTCGGCTACGTCGACCGCGTCGCCGTCGCCGACCATGCGCGGCGATGCGGACTCGCGACGAGACTGTATGATGATTTCAGGCATTCCCTGCCCGCCGAGGTTTCCGTCATGACCTGCGAGGTCAATCTCCGGCCGCCGAACGAATCCTCGATGCGCTTCCACGAGCGCATGGGTTTCCGCCAGGTCGGCTCACAGGAGACCGAAGGCGGCGAAAAACAGGTTGCCCTTATGGAGCGGCAAATATGAGCGGGACAACGAGAGAGTTCGACGTCGTGATATTCGGCGCCACCGGGTTTACGGGGGCGCTCGTCGCGGACTACGTGCTGGCGCAGTACGGCAGCGATAAATCGTTGCGCTGGGCCCTCGCGGCACGCGATGCGGAAAAGCTGGACGCGCTGAAGGCGTCGATGGGGCCCGCGGCGGCCACGCTCGAGACCATCGTCGCCGACAGTTTCGATGCAGCCGGACTGCAGCAATTGGCGTCGCGCACGCGCGTCGTCCTGACCACGGTCGGGCCGTATGCGAAGTACGGTTCGGCGCTCGTCGCCGCCTGTGCCGCGAACGGCACGCACTATTGCGATCTCGCCGGCGAGGCGCAGTGGATCCGGCGCATGATCGACGCACACCACGACGAGGCGCGGCGAACCGGTGCACGCATCGTGCACTGCTGTGGCTTCGATTCGGTGCCGATGGACATGGGTGTCTGGTTCCTGCAGCAGGAGACCAAGCGGCGTTTCGGCGACTATTGCACGTCGATCGTGATGCTCGTCAAAGCGATGAAGGGCGGCGCCAGCGGCGGCACGCTCGCGAGCATGATGAACATCATCAAGGAAGCCCGCGCCGACCGCGAGGTCGCGCGCGTGCTCGCCGACCCGTACGGGCTGAATCCCGCGGGCGAGCGCCAGGGACCCGACGGCCGGGATCAACAGCAGGCCCGTTACGACGCGCTCGCGGACGTGTGGACCGGACCCTTCGTGATGGCGGGCATCAATACCCGGGTCGTCCGGCGTACTCACGCGCTGCTCGAATACCCGTACGGCCGCGACTTCAGGTACCGCGAAGCCGTCATGACGGGCCGCGGCGCGGCCGGCCGCCTCAAGGCCGTGGCGCTCACGGCGACGCTCGGGGCTTTCGTCGCCGGCGCGTCAATCGGCGCGACCCGCGCCATGCTCGAGCGCTTCCTGCTGACGAAGCCGGGCGACGGTCCGGACGAGGCCGCCCGGGAATCCGGCTTTTTCGATCTGAGGCAGTTCGGCACGCGCGCCGACGGCACGATCGTGCACGGCAAGGTGACGGGCGATCGCGACCCGGGTTACGGCTCGACGAGCAAGATGTTGTCGGAGTGCGCCGTCTGCCTCGCGAAGGACGAGCTGGCCGGCGAAGGCGGTGTCCTCACTCCGGCCGCGGCGATGGGCGATGCGCTGCTCGGACGTATGCAGCGCAACGCGGGCCTCGGTTTCGAAATTCTCGACTAGGGAGGCTCTGATTAATTCTCATCGC
>JBFISV010000245.1:0-4339 GCA_041608415.1 Woeseiaceae bacterium | reverse complement strand
GGCGGGTTTCATAACGTGTGGGTCCTGTCGGCTGATCGCAGTGCGGCGGGCGACGAAACCGGCCCCTTCTGCAGGACCAGGCATTTGAAGTGCTCGCCCATTTCGCCGGGCAACGTGAGCATCTTGACCTGTGCGGACAGCTCGAGCTGTGCGGCTTGTGGCAAAGTCGAAAAATTCTCGAACTCGCGCTCCAGGCCGCCGCCGAGCAGGAACATCGCCTGGTTGACGTAGGCCGCGACGTCGGCGCCGGCGTTCACCGCGGCGGCGGCCGCCGCCGTGAAATCGACCCAGGACGTGATGTCCTGGATGCCTGCGAGGATCAGCGGATCGTCGTGGGCATGATGACGAAAGTGACAGCGCAGCCAGCCGCCGCTCCGCGTATCGGCGTAGTATTCGCGCCGGCTCAGGCCGTAGTCGAACAGGAACGCGGCGCCTGCCGTGAGCCGCGTCATGACGTCGCTGACCCAGGCGGGCGCAGCGAGCGACACCTCCGACACGAATCCGTCGGGCAGCACGCGGCCGAGGTCCAACTCGATTTGCTCGACCGCGTCGCGGAGCGCTCGCGGTGCGTCCGCTTCCACGATCGCGAACGCATCCTTATCCGCGACGACGACGCGTTGCTGCCTGACCGCGCCACGCCGCACGAAGCGCTCCACCGGCAGCGCATCCAGAACTTCGTTCGCGATGACGACACCGCGGTGCCGCTCTGGCGGACGCGCGATCCAGCGCACGCGCTCGACGAGTTCGGGAATCTCGGCCTCGAGCCGCGAAGACTGGCGTTCGGCAAGCTCGGCCGACACCTCGAGGATGCGATATTCGTCGGGCAGCGCGCCGAGTTCGGCCAGCGCCTTCAACACGTCGACGGCGAGGCGACCGCTGCCCGCACCGAATTCGAGCACGCTCGCCCCGCCCAACTCTTCGAGGACGGCCGCGCACCGGCGCGCGAGCACCCGGCCGAACAGCGGCGACACCTCGGGGGCGGTCACGAAGTCGCCCGCCGCGCCGAATTTCGTGCTGCCGGCCGCGTAGTAACCGAGGCCGGGCGCATACAGGGCCAGGTGCATGAACTCGGCGAAGCTCAGGCTGCCGCCCGCGGTCGCGATTTGTGCGCGAATGAATTCCGCGCAGCGCTGGCTGTGTGCCGCGCTGGTGGCATCCGGCGCGGGCAATGATGATGATGCCGTAGCTTGCATGTCGGCTCGGATGTCTTTCAGAATGGCGCCTTTATAGCGCGACTCGCGCCGGATTTGCGAATCGGGCTCCACAAAACCGGAAACCGGCATGGCAAACACACTCGACGGCAAAGTCGCCCTCGTGAGCGGTGCAGCACGGCGCATCGGCGCCGCGATCGTCAAGCAGCTGCACGCCGCGGGCGCGCGCGTCGCGATTCACTACCGCGGCTCCGCGGCGGAAGCGCTGGCCCTGGCGGAACATCTCAACGCCGCGCGCGATGCGTCGGCGATTGCGGTGCAGGCGGACCTGCTCGACATCGATTCGTTGCCACGGCTGGTGGCGGGTGTCGTCGACTGGGGCGGCCGTCTCGACGTCCTCGTCAACAATGCATCGAGTTTCTATCCGACGCCGCCGGGCGATATCACGATCGAACATTGGCACGACCTCGTCGGCACCAATCTCATGGCGCCGCTGTTCCTCTCGCAGGCGGCGATTCCCGAGCTCGCGTCGCACGCGGGATCGATCGTCAACATCGTCGATATCCATGCGGATCGGCCACTCAAGAATCACGCCGTTTACGGTTCCGCCAAAGCCGGTCTCGCGATGCTGACGCGGTCGCTGGCGAAGGACCTCGCACCGCGGATCCGCGTAAACGGCGTCTCGCCCGGCGCGATCCTGTGGCCCGAAAACGGCATGAGCGATGACCTCAAGCAGGCGATCATTGGCGAGATACCGCTCGCCCGCAGCGGCGATCCGGACGACGTCGCGGGGGCGGTGCTCTACCTGGTCCGCGATGCGGACTACGTCACCGGGCAGATCATCGCCGTCGATGGCGGACGCTCGATCGGCTGGTAGCCGAGCCCTTGCGCCGGCGAACGGCGCTCTCGCTGGGCCGGATGCGCGGCACCGTCTGCCGCGACGCTCGCGCTAGAACGCGTCGGCGAACTCGCGTGACGGCGGCCCGCGACGATCGAGCTGCGGTACGTCTTCCGGCTCACCGAGCTTCGAGGCGACGCCGGGACGTGCCGACACGGGACACGAACCCGACGACAGGTAGTCCATCGCTGTAAGCACGTTCGGATCGTCGTCCGCGCCGACCGCGATCGCGAGGTCGTCGGCCGCGACGCAGTCTGCCGGCAGCCCCGAGAAATAGTCGCCGAAGTCGTTCGCGTTGACGGTCTGAAACGAGGTCGGCCGCAGGATTTTCTCGCAAAACTCGAGCCCGATCTGGCCTACGGGCTTGCCGAAGGTGCGGTCTCCGACGATGACGACCTCGACGTGCGGGTCCATGCTGTTGGTCACGAGTTCGCTGGCCGATGCCGTGCCGCGCGTTGCGATGATGACGAGCCGCGAGAGATTGATCGAGTTGCCGCGCAGCTCGAAAAATTCCACGTCGTTGTTCTCGGCCGCACGATCGTCGTTGAAACGCGTCTCGGAGAATTCGAGATTCTGCGCGACGGCGCCGCCGAGGTAGTCGCCCAGCAACTCGGCCGTGCTGACGAGGCCGCCGCCGTTGTAGCGCAAGTCGATGATCACGTCGGTCACGTTCGCGTCCGCGAACTGGCCGAATATTTCGTCGAAGCGCGGGTCGGCCGTGCCGATGAAGGACGCGAGTTCCAGGTAGCCGACACCCGGTGTGCCGTCTAAGGGAATGATGCGGAATTGCGGCACGGGATCGATCGTCACGATCCCCTGCTCGATCGTGACCGTGAATTCCGAGTTGTCGACGCGGCGCATCGCGAATTCGAGCGGCGTCGTGTCGAATACGGCGCCCAGGCCCTCGGCGGCTTCGATTTCGGCGATGCTGCGGCCGTTTAGCCGCAAGATTCGCTGGCCGCGCGCGAGACCCGCGGCGTTCGCCGGGCTGTCGCCGAACACCCGGGTCAGGCGCAGATCGTCGGCCGCGACGAAGCGACTGCTGAAGCCGAAACCCTCGAACTGCCCCTCGCCGAAGAAGGCCGAGTCCGCGGCCGCCGAGGTGATGAAGCTGAAACGGTCGACGGGATTGCCGCTACCGTCATCGGGACTGAAGGTCGTCAAGGCCGCGAGCAGTTCCTCGGGCGATACGAAGTCGTTGATGTCGACATTCGTCGGCAGGCGGTCGTTCCAGAGATACCAGAACAGCATGTTGTCGAGCACGAACTGCTTCTGCCCGCTTACCGAACAGGACGTGTCGCCGGATGCGTCGGCCGGGCCTGCGCCGCCTCCGCCGCCGCCGCAGGCGGTCAGCAAGGCCGTTAGGAGGAGTACTGCGAATTTGCGCATAGATGTATCCGAAGCGAACAGGGAAGCGCCGCGCCGTGGGCGGTCTCATCGAATATTTGACCGCGATTGTGGCGAAAATATCGCCATTTATTCGCCATTGATGCGAATTCGGTCAAAATTCGACGTCGACCGGCTCGAGAATGTGACCGCCCGCATCGAAGTCGCGCCAGTGCTCGGCCATCGATTTACCCGTCTGCGGGTGTTCGAGCCCCGGCGCGAGTTCGGCCAGCGGCCGCAGTACGAAACCGTACTCCAGGACATCGGCGCGCGGCAGCCTGAATTTCGGGTATTCGGCGATCAGGTCGTCGTACAGGAGCAGGTCGATATCGAGCGACCGGGAATGATCGCGGTCCTTGCGCCGTTGCCGTCCCGCCAGTTCGTGAATGCGCTCGATTTTCCGATGCATGTCCTCGGGCGTATCCGCTGCCTCGAGACCGACCACCATGTTGAGAAACGCCGCGCCCGAGAATCCCACCGCCTCGTTGCGGTAGACGGGTGACAGATCCAGTGCGCCGTAGAGTCGGCGCAGCTCGCGAATTCCGAGTGCGAGGTTCTTGCTGGGTTCGATGTTGCTGCCGAGCCCGAGATACACCCTGGCCATTGCGCCCTAACCGTCGAGCGTCCGCTCGATCACGACGCCGACGTCACGCGCGCCGCGAATCGCGCCCGGCTTGCTGACGCGCACGCGCACCCAGGGCACGCCGAACTCGTCGTTGACGATCGCAGCGATTCTCTCGGTCAGGGTCTCGACGAGCTGGAACTCGGAATCCGCGACGAACTGCTGCACGCGCTTGGCGACCGCTTTGTAATTCAGCGTGTCTTCGACGTTGTCGGTTTCGGCCGCTTTTCTGATATCGGCCGCCATTTCGAGGTTGATGACGACCGTCTGCCGGATCTTGCG
>JBFISV010000244.1:0-4340 GCA_041608415.1 Woeseiaceae bacterium | reverse complement strand
GGAGCGAGCCAAGTTTTTTGATGGCGCGATGGTAAGACGCACCTGCTGGGCGAACCATAGGGAAGACGCCTCAGGAGGCATGGGGCATTCACCCCAGAAAAATCCGGACGGCGATGGCTGGAAGGCTTGGAAACAAAAGGCACGAGGTGCCCGCAAGCCTCACAAAATCGGGACATTCCTGATTTCAAAAATGGGGACATTCTTAATTTCGGTCAGGACAAAATGAAGAATGTCCCCATATTTGGTTCGGGCGAGCGTCATAGCGTTTCGGCAAAGCGCCCCGTGCGCAAGACGGACGATTCCGGGGACGGTTCGGTCAACTCACAAATGAGTCGAATGCCACTCGATTTTCCGCTTATTCGCGCTTCCAGAGCCGGCCGTCGATGACCGAGAGCCCGAGCGCAATGACGAGCATGCCGGCGAAGTCCAGCCAGTGCAGGCGCTCGCCGAGCACGACCGCGCCGAGCAGGATCGCCGTGACCGGAATCAGCAGCGTGACGAGCAGGACGTTGGTCGCGCCGGCCGTGGCGAGCAGGCGGAAGTAGAGGATGTACGCGAACGCGGTCGAGAACACGGCCATGAAGCCGACGACGACCCAGGTTCTCGCGCCGGCCGCGACGAGTTCGGCGGGCGTTGCGAACGCGAGTACGAGCACAGAGACGATGATCGACGACATGAGCAGCTGGCCGGCGGCGACGACGACGGGTTCGACGTCCATAGCCGCGAAACGCCGCCCGTAGACCGCGGAGAAGGCGTACGACAATCCCCCGCCGACGACGGCGAGCTGCGCGATCAGGTGCGCATCGAGGCCCGAGAGCGCGCCCGGGCCGATGAGGATGGCCACGCCGACGAGCCCGACCACGGCGCCCAGTATTCTTGCGCGCGTCATGGGCTCGTCCTTGAGCAGGATACCCGCCACGATCACCGTGAAGATCGGCGTGGCCGCGTTGAGGATCGACGCGAGGCCTCCCGCGATCTCGGTCTGCCCCCAGCTGATGAGCAGGAACGGACAGAGGTTGTTGAGGATGCCCATCCAGAGGAAGGCGCGCCACACCGCGGGATCGCGCGGCAGCCGCGCCCGTGAGACGAGCACGACGACCCAGAGTACGGCGGCGGCGAGCGACACGCGCACCGCGACGATCAGGAGCGGCGACCATTCGATCAGCGCGATTTCGACGAAAAAGTAAGAACCGCCCCAGAGAATCGACAGCAGCACGAGCATCGACCACTCGACGATCCCCATGCGCGATTTGATGCCGTTCGTTCTCACAGCCGCAAGCTTAGCGGCTCCAGCGCCGCAAGGTCGCCGAAATCGGACCTCTGTTCCGGCGGTCCGGCGCAGGCCCGTCAAGTGGCCGCACGAGGATTCGCGAAATCCGGGCCCACGCGTATCAAACGAGCAAGGTGGCGAAAAATCAGGCGTCGGCCCGCAGGCCGGGATCGACGATGCGGCGAAACGTGAGGTTGATTCTCGGGCCGCAGGGTTTCGACCGTTTCAATATGGCGTGCTTCCAGTTGGCCTGCGTTGCACCTCGCATCACCAGCAGGCTGCCCGAGGGCAATTCGAGCTTGACGTTCGCGACATCCTTGCGCCGCCTGTGCCTGAGCACGAACGTGCGCGGCTCGCCGAGAGAAACCGACGCGATCGTGGGTAACGGGCCAAGCTCGGGCTCGTCGTCGGCGTGAAAGCCCATGCTGTCACGTTCGTCGCGGTAATAATTCACGAGCACGCTGTTGTATGCCGCGCCGCTGAGTTCCTCGACGCGATTCTTGATCGCGAGCAGCGTGGGCATCCACGGCAGTGCGTGCAGCGTCGTCCCGGAATAGGTGTATGAAATCCCGTCGTCGCCATACCACGCGATGAGCCGCGGCTGTGGGCAGGTCTTGCCCCAGAGCGTGATCGACTCCGAACGCCACGGCGTCTCCTCGATGAGCTGCCGCAGCAGGGCTTCGTCGTCGCCGAGACCGGCGTGCCGCCAAAGCAGCAGCTCGGCGTCCGGAACCTGCAGGCACTCCTCTTTAGGCTTCTCGAAAAGGTCCATCGACTTCGGGCTTCCGTGAAAAAATCAGGCGCGAGAACCGGGGTCGATGCGCAGTGTCCGAAAATTGGGTTCGAACCACAATTGTTTCCGAATGCCGCACAACGATTCCATCATCGTTCGAAATCCCCGCTTCGGCCCCGGTTTTTTGCCGGCGATAGTTGCAAATGTGACTGGTGCCACAGCGAGGCCGTTGCAATGCTGTTAATTTTATGACACTGGGGACGGATTCATGGTGTGCAGCCCTTTTCAGGACGGATTCGCCATGCCGCAGTCCCCTAACCCTGCAACTGATTGCGGAGGTTCAGGCAGTGGGCAGCGTTGCCGGTCAAATAACAATCAAGAATCCCCTGCGGCAATCTCCGGCTGAGACTTCGGCCCGGCACCTTCGGACGCAATTACAAACCACCTTTTTATCAACGGCGAGCGTCGGCGCACCGCCCCTGCGAGCCGCGCCTCGACAACGCCAGCCCGCTTGAGCGCCCGATGATACCGCGACGGAAGAAAGCAGAATCTGCACATGCCGAGGTGAGGCAGCAGCCGGAGGAACAGGCGCAGAATCCGACGCTGCACCTGTCGTGCAACGGCCAGCTTCTCAAGGAGGTGACGCTGGACCTGCCGCGATTCCTGATCGGGCGCTCGGAGACCAACGACCTCGCGGTCTCGAGCCGCTACATCAGCCGGCACCATATCCTGCTGATTCGACACGGCAGCATGACGATCCTCATGGACCTGAACAGCACCAACGGCACCCTGGTCAATTCGAAACGCGTATCCAATCACATCCTGGCTGACGGCGACATCATTACGATTGATCGTCACAGTCGGTTCTCGAATCACAGCATCACGTTCATCGACCCGTTCGCGTCCGCGCGCGCCGAATCAATTGACGTCGACCTCGCGAAGACGGCACTGCTGGAGACACTGGCGACAATGCCGAGGCTCCTCTCCAGCGAAGATACCGACCGGCAGCCGGCGCTGAGCGAGAACCTGCCCACCGTCATGCGCTACGTCGATGACCGCTAGCTGATGCAATAACTCTCGCGGGTCGGACCCCGAGAATCCAAACCCGACTATTTCGGATCGGCCCGCTCGAGCTTTTTGCGGAACAGCCTGGGGATCTTAGCCTCTTCCACGAGCGCCTGTTCGTGTGTCCAGTCCTCGGTCAGGTACTCGTGGATCAAACGTATCTCATCCTCTGTGAGGTACGAGAATTGCTCGACGGCAATCACGCCCATGATGCTGCTGAGATCGTACATATCGCGCCCGCTGGACGTCATTCCGGTACGCAGCAATGTCGTCAATTGCTCGAGCGAGTAGGCCTTGACGATCAAGAGCGGCGGCGCTTTCATGATTTCCTTCGGCGTCTGGTGATGACAATTGACGCATCCGAGAATGTAAACGAGGCGCTCGCCTTCGGAATCGGCCGCAAGGCCGGCCGACGCACACAGCATCAGCACCACGGCGAGCGACACCCTGAACGGCGCCGACGAATTCGTGTTGTCCTGTTTCATCGTGAACTCCCCTGGCATCGCGTTGCAGGCATCAACCTGCCTGATCGACAAACACGATCCCAATCTACGGGTATACGAGAAAGGTGCCGCGTATGCCATGGGGCCGACACCCCAATGACGGCCGGGCGTCGATGCGTCCGCGCCCCGCCTAAACGGAGTCGAATCGTATTTGCCGGCGGGCCGGAATACTCGGGGAGAGCCAAGAGTGTTCTGCGGCGACCGATTCGGCTTTATTACTTAACGAATCCAGCCCTTGTTCACAGCATACCTCGCATAGCCGATCAGGCCCGCAGCCACCGCGACCGGCGAAACCATGTACATCGAGATCTCGAACGCGCCGAAATCGCCCCTCAACGCCGCAACCTGCGCGGTGTGGACCATCGTCACGGTCGTGCCGACGAGCGACGCGATGAACACCTGATACGCCACGCGCTTTTTGAACAGCAGCAGCACGCAGCCGAGCGTGCCGCCGAACACGGCAAGGGCGAAGCCGGCCGTGGCCCACACGGGCCTGCCCTCGACGATCGCGCGCGCCGACGCGTCGTACTGGGCGAGAACGTCAGGGTTCATCTGCATGAAGAAGTTCAGCGCGCCCATGCCGTTCCAGAGCAACGCAACGGCGCCGATGACCCGGAAACTCCGGTGCGGCCGGCCAGCGGCATCATCGTTCATCGCGGTTCCCCTTTTTGTTATTTCGATCCGGGATTCGAACGTGACGTCATCTTCCGCTCGCGGCCGCGGTTTTGCAATTACGCGACCGTTGCCGCGCGGGCAGCAGGCGCACCGC
>JBFISV010000243.1:0-4342 GCA_041608415.1 Woeseiaceae bacterium | reverse complement strand
GGTCAGGCGGTAGCTGCGATCGGCCGCCGCCTGCTTGCTGACGTCGATGACGACCGCGGATCCGATGAGATTCCCGAGCGGTATGCGCTCGGTGGACAGGCCGTCGGCGGCGAAATGCAGCGGTGCATCGAGGTGCGTGCCACCATGCTCGGGCGTGCAGATCGAATACGCCGAGTAGAACCAGCCGCCCGCCGACTCGCCGAAGGCCAGCTCCTCGCGTTCGAATCGCGACGGTGAGGTCGGCCAGTACAGGGTTTCCTGGCTGTAAGCATGGCTCAGGTCGACGATTTCGTAGTCGTCGAGATCGAGTGCGCAGGCGGGCATTGCGAGCATGCCCGCGATGAGCGCCCTCACGATGAAACGAAACATCGGTCACCTCCTCGTCGAAGCGTCAAGACCGCATTTTCGGGGTCTGGGCGAGCGGCGACAAGCGCCGGCGCGAGAACCGGCATCGGGCCGGCTAAAGCGTGCGGTCCGATTTCACGGCCGCGCGATGCACGCTCGGCGGCGCGAGTTTTTTCCAGAGCGCGCGCGGCTCTTGTGCAAAGACGTGTTCGTCCGAAGCCGGCACGACGCGCCAGCTGCCGCGTTCCATCTCGCGATCCAGTTGCCCGGGCGACCAGCCGGCGTAGCCGATGAACAGCCGCAGGCTGCCCGGATCCCTGGGCGCATCTTCGAGCGTTTCGTCGATGGGCACGAGGTGCACCGAGCCCACGATCGCGTCGAGGCCGGTCGGCGGCGAGTCCGTGCGCCGCAATGCGCGCAGGCTGTACATCTCCACGGGGCCGCCCCAGAAAATTTCGCCGTCGTAGTCGGGGATGGCATCGACCTCGGCGAGTATTTCCTCAGGCTCGATGTCGGTCGGGCGATTGACGACGATGCCCATCGCGCCGTGTTCGTTGTAATGCAGCAGCAGAATAACCGTTTCGGCGAACATATCGCCCTGCACGAACTCGGTGGCCACAAGCAACTTGCCCCTGGCGGGCGCCTGGTCCGCGGTCGCGATGGCCGGGAGCAGCCAGGCGACGAGTACGAACCATGTCGCGATCTTCATCATGATGGTACCAGTATAGGCGTTCTTAGCGGTTTACTGCGTCTCCGCACGCGGCCTGCCTCGCAGATTGCCGTGGATAACTTGCCTCGACCGTGACCACGTGCGCTCGCCCCACATCGCACGACCAAGACGGACCGCGGATTCAATCGGCGATTGGGAACGTTATCCGGAACTCCGCGCCAGGCTTGACGTTGACCATGTCGACGGTTCCATGCATCGCCTGTGTGAGTTGCCGCACGATCGCCAATCCGATGCCGGTGCCGACGGTTTCCCGCGTGAGCTCGGATTCCGACCGGTAAAACAACTGGAAGATCTTTTTCCTCTGGTCGGCGGGGATTCCCGGGCCGAAGTCGCGAACCGAGAATTCGATGCGCTTCTCGCCGCTCCGCCTGCTGCGTATCTCGATGATCTTCTGCGGGGCGTCCCTGGAGAACTTTATCGCGTTGTCCACAAGGTTGATGATTATCTGCGCAAAGCAGTCTTCGTCGATGAGGATCGTTTCATCCTTCGCGTCGCCGGCCGTTTCGAACCGCAGCTCGAAACCCGCGCTTTCGACCTGGCTCGCAATCTTCGATTCGATGTTGCTCATCAGGCTGCCGACCTTTGTCGCCTTCGGGTCGACCTGCGGATCGTCCCGCGATAGCCTTGCGAGCTGCAAGACGTTCGAAATGAGTCGCGAGAGCCGTTCGGACTCGTCGTGGATGAATTCGTAGTAGCTTTGTCGCTTGTCCTCGTCCGCCCAGCCTTCCTTCAGCATTTCGCCGTACATGCGAATAGACGTGAGCGGGGTCTTGAGTTCGTGGCTGACGGCTGACACGAAATCCCGTTGCTGACCCGCGAGATGGATCTGGCTCAAACCAAGCCGGTAGAGGGCAACGAAGCCGCCGACGAATACGATGGCCAGAACCAGCGTGACCCAGCCCAAAACGCCGGCGCCGGGTCCGGGAGGCAGCCGATTGATGCTGAAGATCAGCTCGAGGCCGTCGAGCGGTGCACTCAGGCGGCTGCGGTAAAGCAAGGTGCCGTCGAGGCCTTCGGCGACATCGGGGTAGGTGTAACCGTCGCTGCCGCTGAAAGTGCGTAGCAAATCGTCCTCGTAGGCGACGAGCAGATTCGACATGCCGGACAGCGTCGTGTCCATGAAACTCGCGCCGACAGCGTTTTCGAGGAACGTGGCTTCGTCGACGAGCAGGCCCTGGATGTAACGCTCACCATCGCGCCAGACCTTGCGGAACAGGACGAAGTGGCCGCTGTCGAGCAGACTGAACTCGAACGGGTCGACTTCGCTTTCGAACGTGCTGATGCGAATGTCGCTCGGCCCCGTGACGTTCGATATGGATTCGGCGTCGGCGGGCGCCGCGGGTTCGGGCAGTGATATTTTTTCCCGGCGTTTGCTCCGCCCCTGCGTGTCAGCGAAAGCGCCGTCGTTCGCATCCTCCTTCGCCGCTTCGCGCTCGACCGCTTCGCTTTTCTTCTGCAAATCGGCGTCGAGCTTGAGTTCGCTGACTTTGCCGATTCTCTCGAGACGCTGTTCGGCCTGCGAAGCGGCGTTTGCGACGGTCTCCGACTCCGCTGCCGGCGCGTCGGCTGAGAAGGATCGGGCGTCGCGCGCGGGCTGGTTGAGCCGATCGAATACCTGCTGGCTATACGTCTCGTTCGTCGGCGCGGCCGTTTCGGACGGCCTGGCATCCGACCGTTCGAGGGCGTCGTTCTCCGCTACGGCCCCGGCGAGCGAACTGGCCTCGGCTGCAACCGCTGCGGCCGCACTCGATCTGCCATCCGCGTCGGCGTTGCTGCTCCGTTCGGGGGTAGCAGCAACTTGCCTTTGTCGAAATTCGCGGTATTCATCCTCGCCTGCCGATTCTGACTCCTCGACATCGGCAACATCTTCGGCAACGGTTCCTGCGACGTCGCGACGGCCCCCCACATCGGGCCGCGCCTGCACGAGGCGGTTGTCGGCGAGCACGGCCTGAATGTCCCGCGCGAGTTCGAGCCGGCGGGAGTACTCGTCCGCGCCGATGCCGAGTTGCGCCGCTTGCGCCACGCCTGCCGGCAGAAGCGGCGTACTGAAGTTGCCTTGGGTATCGACCTGGAAGTAGCCCAGCGCGCCGGGCACCGCCTCGGCGACCGGAAGCGCGGACAGTGGCGAGCGCTGCACGAAGTTCGCACTCGGGTCGCCGGACACGACGAGGAACGTGTAGTCCGCAAACGAGCGTGCGTCCGCCGTCCTGATCATGCCACCGAGGCGGCTATCGACGCGGCGCGTCAGTTCCTCCGCATCGCCGCGGAACTGGTGGAACGCTTCCCATTTGAGCTGGCCATAGGCCTGCCAGATCAGGACCGCGGTCGGCACGGCGAGCGCCGCAAAGACGAGTGCCAGAACGGTGCGCAGCCGGCCTTTGTCGAAGTGCCTGGCGAAGCCTTCGGACAACATCGTTCAACGCCCCGTCATCAGGCGGTAGCCGGCACCGCGGACCGTGACGAGGACTTCAGGATCCTTGCTGTCCGCCTCGATTTTGCGGCGCAGCTTGGCGATATGGATGTCCACCGTGCGCGTCTCGATGTTCATCCCTCTCGCATAGCCCCACACCTTCGACAACAGCTCCTCCCTGGACACGGGCCGGTCGGAGTTCTGTGCGAGATAGCCCAGGATCTCGACCTCGCGCTTCGTGAACGGGATTTCGTCCTCGCCGTTCGTGCCGCAGAAATTCTCGGTGTCGATCTCGACGTTGCCGATCGACAGCGTCCTTGCCTGCTGCCGGCCGACCTGCGAGCGGCGCAGCACGGCCTCGATTCTCAACATCAGCTGCTGCACCGAGAACGGCTTGGACACGTAGTCGTCGGCGCCGAGCTTCAGGCCCTGGATGATTTCCTCATCCGAGGTCTTTGCCGTCAGCATTATGATGGGCTGGTTGCGGTCCTCGGCGCGAATCCGGTCGCAGATCCGGTAGCCGTCCATACCGGGCAACATGATGTCGAGCAGCACGAGATCGAAGCCGCCCGTCAGCGCTTTCTCGAGACCGTCAGGTCCCGTCATAGCACTGTCGACGTCGTAGCCGTGAAAGACGAGCACATCGACGAGGCCCGTGCGGATGGCCTCCTCGTCTTCCACGACCAGTATGCGTATTGGCCTGCTCATTGCCGTCTCATCGCCTTGCCATTGTCTGCTCATCGCCCACCGGTTGGCCTCCAAGGCTAGCACCCCCGCAGGGAGTAGGCAGTGTTCACGTGTAAGGTTTTTGTAAATTTCGCCCTGCAGGTTTTACAAACCCGTGTCTTATTAAATCC
>JBFISV010000242.1:0-4350 GCA_041608415.1 Woeseiaceae bacterium | reverse complement strand
GCCCGTGCACTTGTTGTTCAGCGCGACGATACGCACGAGCGTGGCCATTCTTTCCGGGCCGTCGAAGCTGCGCAGGATCATCTCCGGCGAAACGGGCCGCGGGGTGTGGCCGGGGAACGCGTCGGCGCTGCTCACGATCCAGTCCGTGAAGTCCAGGTCGCTCATCGGGTTCGTGGCCGTCTGCACCTTGAACTCCCGGAGCGCCGTAAAGCGGTTCTGGCCGAAGAGCATCGCGCTGACCTGCACGCGGTTGATCGTGACCGCGGCGATGCCGCCGAGATCCACCGTGACCTGCGGCTGTCCGACGTCGATGGCGACGCCATCGGCAGCCTTGTCCCAGTTCGACGCTTCAGTATCGTCGATAAGGGCGCCATGCTGCGAACCGTCCGACGAGGCGAGCACGATCTGTCCACCCTTGGACGTCGACGCGTGGTTGGCCGGCATCGTGACGGTGATCGTCTTGGTCTCGCCCGCACCGAAGGTCTGTGCGAAGCGGAAATGGCCGAAGCCGTCCGCCCGTGCGACGAACTCGTAGGGGCCCGGCGCGAAGCCGGCGGTGTCGTCGAGATTCTCGGCGCCACTCGTGTTGCCACTCGTGTCGGCGATCTTCGAGACGCCCGCTTCGAAATGCCCGACGAAGATGTCGGCCGCAATCGGCGCACCGGTCTCATCGAGGACGGAGAACGTCACTGTTGCATTGTCTGCCAGCGGCGACGAGAAGTCGGGCATCGGGTCGTTGATCGTATTGTCGCTCTCTGCGAGGCCGCCCATGCCGCGGTGCGCGAACGCGAGCCAGATTTCGGCCTGGTTGTCGCCGCCGAAGCGCATCATGTCGGCCGCGAGGTAGGCATCGCGGGCTTCGAGCATCGAGGGCGCCGTCGGCATCAGCAGCATGGCGTCGAACACGATCTGGATCCAGCGCCGGTTGCCCGGGCAGTTGGCGGGATTGAACTCGCCGTCCGCACAGGCTTCCTGCAGTGCGGCATCCGATTCCGGGTGCGTCGCGTTGTACTTGTCGACGAGGTACTGGCGAACCGTGAAGTTGGTCGCGCTCCAGATTTCGCCGTCGGCGTGCACCTGCGGACCCGTGAGGTCGTAACCCATGTTGCTGAAGTTCAGCGGGTTGACCTTGACGTTGCCTGCGAGGCCGCTGCCCGTGGTCGAGGAACCCGGCTCCGGGAATCCGCCGGTACGCGGGTAGCTCATGTTGTAGTTGCGAATCGCGCGCTCGCCGTTGCCCGTGGCGAAACCGCCGACCGAGAACGGGTTCTCGCCCGAGGCACCGGCGAAGCCGTATTCGTTGATGTATTCCGCGGCCGAGAAGTCGCCGAAGCTCTCGCCCATGGCGCCGGCATGGTGGCCGCTGCGGCCGTCACCCTTGCCGATCATGCGGTTTTCGGTCATGTGGCCGTACTCGTGGCCGATGATCGCCATGTCGTAGTCGCCGTCCGAGCACGGCGCGTAGAACGCGCCGGCAATCGGCTGCCACAGGTACATGTTGGTGATCGGCGGAACGCCGTCGGGCAACGTGATCATATTGGCGTTGTCACGTCCGAGGTAGCTCGGGAATCCGCCCGTGGCCGCACCGGCCTGCGCGTTACCGATGACCGGGTCGCCGTCGGCGGTGCCGGGGCTGTTGTTACCGAAGTTGTTTTCCTGCGCGTTCCAGCGCCGCTCGGTAAAGCCGAGGTGATAGGACCAGTCGTGTACACGGTTGTGCATCGCGAACAGGTTCGTCACTGCGGTCGAAATGTCCTGCGACACGCCCGATACGAACTCGGGGAAACACGCGCTCGAACGCCACTGGTCGGTATATGAGAAATCGTAGATACGATCGGCTGCCGTCGGCCGGTGGAACGTGCCGCCGGGCGTCAGCGGGCTGACCCATGCTTCGGCGGATTGTGCATTGTTGCCGATCGTCGTAAACGTCGGGGTATCCGACTGAACGCTGTAGTCCCACGGCGAACGCGATGCGAGATTGATGATTTCCATCGCGCAGTTCGGGTCGCCGAGGTTCTCCCAGCACCACAGGTCGCGGTTGTCGCTGCTGCTGCCGTAGAGCGGATTCGCCGGGAACACGTTCCACTTCGGCGGATACGGAAGGCCGCCCGAAGGTGCGCCGACGTCGCTGAAGATGATCTGGCCGGAGTAGTTGCTGTTCAGGGCGGACCAGCCGGCACCGTCGACGTAGTCACAGATCTGCACGGTATAGGTACCCGACGGTACGGGCCCGGCCGGTGAGTAAACCACGACTTCCGGGCTGAACAGCGTGTCCTGGCTGGCCACGACGGCGCCGTCTAGCAGCAGGTCGATCGTTGAATCGTTAGTGGTCAGTTCCGCGATGATCGAGGCGGAAATGGAGCCGACTTCCTCGCCCGGATCGACGGTCCACGGGCCTTCGATGGCGCAGTCGCCGTCGCCCAGACCCAGCGCGCCGGCGTAGGTGTCGGCGGTCGGGTGCGACTGCTCGACGATGTCCTTGCGCATCCAGACCGTGCCGTCCTCGGCGTCGATGTAATGCACGTATGCCTGCGACGAGCCGCCGGTCACCTTGAGATACACCGTTTCGTAAACCGGCCGCACGCCGTTGCTCGGCGTCGGCAGGGCACGCATCCTCGCGCGCTGCTCGTTCTCGATGCCGTTGACGCTGAATATCGTCCATTCGCCGTCGGCCTTGGTGGTGGCGATGTCACTGATCTGGAGGCCGCCGCCGATGTTCTGTACCGCTTTGATGTAGGCCTCGGCCGCCGTCATCGCGATGGTGCCGCTCAGGCCCGCATCGCCCGTCGTCGTGGCCGACACGTAAGCGATCTTCCAGCCGTCCGCCGCGTTGCCAACGACGCCGACGGTCAGCACGCCGTCCTCGGCCGTACGCAGTCCGTCGACTTCCTGGCGAAACGTGACCGCGTAAGCTTCGCTGTAAGGAAACGCCTGGTCGCTCATCATTTCGAGGCTGTCGACCGACGACAGCCTGAACAGCGCCTTGTTCGCGTCCACCCAGCTGCGCGCGACCGTGGTCGCGTCCGGGCCGCTCAAGCCAGTCGCGAGGTAATCACCGTACCTGATCAGCGAGGACGG
This sequence comes from Woeseiaceae bacterium, assembly GCA_041608415.1. Lineage (GTDB taxonomy): Bacteria > Pseudomonadota > Gammaproteobacteria > Steroidobacterales > Woeseiaceae > UBA1847. The sequence continues at coordinate 1,272 of JBFISV010000242.1, read as the reverse complement.
CGTACCGAGCTTGTTCCACGAGGCTTTTGCCCCGAGGCTCGCCACGGCAGCGAGCTGCGCCGCGCTCGGTTCGACCGAGCCCTGTCGCGCGTCGAAGTCGCCGAGCAGGCTCGCGATGGCCGCTGCGGGCGTTAGTTGCATGAAGGCGATCGCCGTCGTGGCGACAACCATCGATATCAATCTCGAATGGATCGACCTGTACCAGGAAATTCCGCTCGTTTTCATTGTCTTGATCTCCGAAATCTTTGAGCGGATCCAAAACGTTCGATGGCTGGATCCGCGCCCCCACGGGATGAAAGTGCGGCGAGTTTGCACACGCCGATCCGCGGAGTACATGGGGTGAATTCCCCATAGCGGCCGAAAAAACCGTAAATTCAGTTGTCGAATGGCCATTCGATGTCTGAAAAAAAGGCCGAGAACCACAGCTCGGTTCCGGTTCGGAGACGAAGTTTTCGTGACGACCGCCCTTCGGGGTCGAGCGATCGACGTTCGATCAAATCGGGCGGCTGAACGGCGGTCTTGCCGGTCAATCTGCGCGCGACGCGGCCGAGCCGAGGAAAAGGTGTCGGAGCCGTGCACCTGTTATCGCTTCGGCAGCTTTGGTACCTGGCCAAACCGTTCGGCCCTGAACACGGCGTCTGCCGGATTCATGACCTCGAACCTGGACCCGGCGATCCGAGAGCAACGTGGAACCGTGGAGTCGATCGCGCCCGCGCATTCGGTGGAGGGGCGGCCCGCCCGGCGGCATACATCGGGGCCACGGCAATTTTCTCGTGCTGTGCGTGTTCCGCCGTGCACGGCGTTCGGCTAGACTTTGATCTTCGCGTCTTGCGGGGAACCTGCGTGCAAACCAGCGCTGAGAATTCCGACCTTTTCGATCGGCTCGGGGGAAAGATTGGCCGATTCGTTCATACGGAAAGCTTCGGCGGCGTTCTGCTGGTTCTCGCCGCGCTGCTCGCGATGGCCGTCAAGAATTCGCCGCTGACCGAACTTTACATCGCATTTCTCAACATCGAAGGCGAGGTCCGTCTCGGCGCCCTGAAAGTGGCTAAGCCGCTGTTTTTGTGGGTCAACGACGGGCTGATGGCGGTGTTCTTCTTCCTCATCGGACTCGAGATCAAACGCGAACTGTTGCACGGACATCTTGCCGATCTGCGCCAGGTGATCCTGCCGACCGCCGGCGCGATCGGCGGCGTAGCCATACCGGCCCTTATTTACGTCGCCCTGAACGCGAACGACCCGCACGCGATCGTCGGCTGGGCGGTTCCAACG
>JBFISV010000241.1:0-4357 GCA_041608415.1 Woeseiaceae bacterium | reverse complement strand
GGCCAACTCCGGGCAGATCAGGTCGCAGAACTGGCAGCGGATACAGGCCGACTCCTTGCCGGCGGCCACGATCGGAAAATGGTAGCCCTTCGCGTTCGTCTCGTCGGAATACGCGAGGACCTCGGTGGGGCAATAGCTGATGCAAAAGTCGCACTGCTTGCAGCGCTCGACGATGACGTGTACCCGGCCCTCGGGCACCTGGGCACGTGCCAGGTCCATCGGTGCCCGGACGGCGTTGACATCTTCATCTGACAACGGCAAACCTCTTTTCCCGAAAAACCTGCGGCGTGCCGGCATTCGCGCAAGCCGCAGCGACCCGAGTTTCAAGCTATGCCATCGCGGGCCGCATATCTGTAGGCGCTTTCCACAATGCGGTACTTGCCCGCAACGCTCTAGAATCAATCGGATAATTGCGAATTCACGGGAGAGGGCTCTGGATGTCGATGGCGGTGCTGACGCTCGTGGCGCTCTGCTTTTTGTTCGCCACGCTGCTGGTCCTTGCGCACAGCCGGCTGCACGTCGACGAGGATCCGCGCATCGACGCGGCGAACCGGATGTTACCGGGCACGAATTGCGGCGCCTGCGGCTATCCGGGCTGCCTCGGGCTCGCGGAAGCGATCGTCGCCGGTGAAGCGCTGCCCGGCAAGTGCACGGTGATGAGCCCCGAGGAGCGGGAGTCGCTCGCCGCTTATCTCGGCGTTGCCGCAGGCGCAGAAGAGAAAGTCGTCGCACGGCTCGCCTGCGCGGGCGGCCGCAACGTCGCCCGGAATCGCGCTCGTTACGAGGGGCTCGAGTCCTGCCGCGCGGCGGCGCTGGTCGCGGGCGGCGGCAAGGCCTGCATGTGGGGCTGTCTCGGGCTGGCCGACTGCGAACGGGTCTGTGACTTCGACGCCATCGTGATGACCGAGCACGACCTTCCCGTCGTTGTCGACGAACTGTGTACCGCCTGCGGGGATTGCGTCGATGCCTGCCCCAAGGACCTGTTCTCACTGCACCCGGTCAGCCACAGGCTCTGGGTCGCCTGCAAGAACCTCGAACACGGCGAGGCGGTGCTCGAGGACTGCGAGGTCGGCTGCGACGGCTGCGGCAAGTGCGCCGCGGATGCGCCGGACGGCCTCATTACGATGATCGACAACCTGCCGGTCATCGACTACCGCCGCAACCACGATGCGAAGCAGGCTATCGAGCGCTGTCCCACGGGCGCGATCGTCTGGTACGACGCCGAGACAGGGCCCGTCACGGGCCGCGCGGCACGCCGCGTCGTCCGGCACACGCCGCGACGCGCGGTGCCAACCTGAACCAATGGACCACTTCATGCGTAAAGCCACACCGACCTTCCGTTTTCCGGGCACCCGTGCAGCGATGGACGGCAACACGGCGGCGATCATGTGCGAGCGCGAGTCGACCGACGGCGCCGGCGCGTACCCGATCACGCCATCGACGCAGATGGGCGAGTACTGGGCCGAAGCGGCCGCGGCAGGGCACGTCAATATCTCGGGACGCCCGCTCATATTCATCGAGCCCGAGGGCGAGCACTCCGCGGCCGCGGTCACGGCGGGCCTTGCGATGACCGGGCTGCGCGCCGCGAATTTTTCGTCGGGGCAGGGCATCGCCTACATGCACGAATCGCTGTACGCCGCGGTCGGCAAACGTCTCACCTACGTGCTCAATATGGGCTGTCGGGCGATGACGAAGGCGACGCTGAACGTCCACGCCGGCCACGACGATTACCATTGCGTCGACGACACGGGCTTCTTCCAGGTGTTCGCGAAAAACGCCCAGCACGTCGCCGACCTGAACATCATCGCGCACCGCATCGCCGAGCTGGCGTTGACGCCGGGCATCGTCGGCCAGGACGGGTTCCTGACGACGCATCTCATTGAATCGCTGCTCGTTCCCGAACGCGCGCTGATCGCGGAATACCTGGGCTCCCCCGACGACATCATCGACACGCCGACGCCGGCGCAAAAGATCATCTACGGCGAGCGCCGCCGCCGCATTCCGGAACTCTGGACGGTCGACGACCCGGTGCTGGCCGGTGCCGTGCAGAACCAGGATGCGTACATGCAAAGCGTCGCCGCACAGCGGCCGTATTTCTTCGATCACATTCGACCGCTGACCGACCGGGCGTTCGACGAGTTCTACGCGCTGACCGGCCGCCGCTACGAGCGAGTCATGAACTACCGCGCCGACGATGCCGACTATTTGATCGTGGGGCAGGGAAGCGTGATACCGACGGCCGAGGCGGTTGCAGATTACCTGCGCAAAGCCCGCGGCCTCAAGGTCGGCGTCGTCAACCTGCTGATGTTCCGGCCGTTTCCGGAGGAGCTGATCAGCGCGGCACTCAAGGGCAAGAAGGGCGTCGCCGTGCTCGAGCGCGTCGACCAGCCGCTGGCGGCCGACCTGCCGCTGATGCGCGAAATCCGGGCGGCGCTCGGCAAGAGCCTCGAAAACGGCCGCAACAGGAAGGCGCCGCCGTACCCGGGTCTTGCGAGCTACGGCTCGATCAAGGACATGCCGCCGCTCTATTCAGGCTCTTTCGGTCTCGGCAGTCGCGACCTGCAGCCCGAGGGCGTCATCGCGGCGGTCGAGAACATGCTGCCCGACGGCCGCGGCAAGCGCCTTTTCTACCTGTCCATCGATTTCGTGCGCAAGTCGATGATGACGCCGAAACAGGAGATCTATCAGCAATCGGTACTCGACGCCTACCCGCACGTCGCCGATCTCGCGCTGCACGGCAGCGAAAACCCGGACCTCATGCCCGACGGCAGCATCACCGTTCGAATGCACTCCGTGGGCGGCTGGGGAGCGATCACGACGGGCAAGAACCTCGCGATGACGCTGTTCGACCTGCTCGGTTACCACGTCAAGGCGAACCCGAAATACGGCTCCGAGAAGAAGGGGCAGCCGACGAGCTACTACCTCGCGGCGGCGCCGGAGCCGATACGGATCAACTGCGAGTATTACTACGTCGACGTCGTGCTGTCGCCGGACCCGAACGTGTTCAGTCACACGAATGCGCTCGCCGGACTCAACCGCGGCGGCGTGATCGTGATGCAGAGCGACGCCAAAACGCCCCAGCAATTCTGGGACTCGATTCCCGACCGGTACCGAAAGACGATCGTCGACAACGACATTCGCGTGTTCTACGTCGATGCGTTCAAGATCGCCCGCGAGGAAGCCACGGACCCCGAGCTGCATCTGCGCATGCAGGGCATTGCGTTCCAGGGAGCGTTCTTCGCGACCTCGACGTTGCTCGAGCAACACGGCCTCGGCGAAGAGAAACTGCTCGACGCGATTCGCGACCAGCTGCAGGAAAAATTCGGCTCCAAGGGCGCGCGCGTCGTCGAGGACAACATGCGCGTCGTGCGCCGCGGTTTCGAGGAAGTCGTCGAGGTGACGGACAAACACCTCGATGAGCGCAAGACGAACGGCAAAGGCAACGGCGAGTTGCCGATACCGGTCATGGTCAAGCGCGAGCCGCAGTCGTCCTCGGCCTCGTCCGACCTGCATCGCTTCTGGGCGCAGACCGGCAGCCTGTATGCGAAGGGAAACGGTCATGCGGTGCCGGCGGACCCGTTCATGAGCATGAGCCTCATGCCCGCCGTGTCGTCACACTTCCGTGACATGACATCGATTCGTTTCGAACATCCCGAATTCATCGCCGAAAACTGCACGGGCTGCGGCGACTGCTACACGGTGTGCCCCGACACTGCGATACCGGGGCTCGTCAACGACGTCGGCCAGGTGCTCGACACGGTCGTCAGGCGCCTTAAAAAGCGTGGCCGCCCGACGGAGCACCTGCCGCGCGCGGTGCGGCAAATGGAAACTCGTCTGCGCAAGCTGCTCGTCGAGGCCGCGGAGTCGGAGCCGGTCCGGGGCATGATCGAGGAGGCGATCGATGCGACGATCTCGAGCGCGGAACTCGCAGCGCCGGAAAAGCAACAGCTCAAGGCCGAGTTCGACGACTTCCTCGACGAGCTCGGCGACTTCCGGTTCGCACTCTGCCGGCCGTACTTCACGCTGCCCGAGAAGAAGCAGGCCGGCGGCGGCGGGCTGCTCAGCATCACGATCGATCCATACACCTGCAAAGGCTGCATGGAGTGCGTCGAAGTCTGCAACGACGACGCGCTCAGACCCGTGACGCAGACCGCGGATTCGATCCGCTCGCTCAGGAAGAACTGGGATTTCTGGCTCGACCTGCCGAACACGCCGCAAAAATACATTCGCGTCGACAACCTCGAGGAGGGGATCGGCGCGCTGGAAACCATACTGCTCAACAAGGACGCCTACCTGCCGTTCGCGAGCGGCGACGGCGCCTGCCTGGGCTGCTCGGAAAAGACCGTCATCCACCTGT
>JBFISV010000240.1:0-4371 GCA_041608415.1 Woeseiaceae bacterium | reverse complement strand
GCGCGATTACGCGGCCGATGTTGTACTCGTCGACGAGCTCGCGCGCAATGTCGCAAAGTTCGTACAGTCGCTCGAGCCCAAACGCCTCCTCGTGGCATGCGATCTGAAACACGCTGTCGGCCGAGGTGTAAAAAATCGGCTTGCCGGTTTTTACATGCTCGTCGCCGAGTTTCCTGATGATCTCCGTGCCCGAAGAGTGGCAATTGCCGAGGTAGCCCGGCAGGTCGGCACGCTCCACGAGTGAGTCGAGCAGCTTTTCCGGAAACGTGTTCTCCCTGTCCGTGAAGTAGCCCCAGTCGAACATGACGGGCACACCGGCCAGCTCCCAGTGACCGCTCGGCGTGTCCTTGCCGCTCGACAGTTCCTCGGCGAAGCCGTAGGCGCCGATGATGTCGGCGCCCTCTTCGGCACCGGCCGGGAACTCGCCTGTGCTGTCGCGGCTCGCATGCCACAGCCCGAGGCGTGACAGGTTCGGCAGCCTGAGTGGCTTGCCGGCGGCTGCGCGCTCGCGCGCGATGTGCCCGAACGTGTCGGCGCCGGCGTCGCCGAAGCGGTCCGCGTCGGCCGTGGCCCCGATGCCGAAGGAGTCGAGGACGAGGATGATTGCCCTTTTCATAGGTCCACCTTATGCGGCCTGCAGGCTGAAAAACAAGCCGGCCAGCGCCGCATTCATCAGGTTGACCAGTGTACCGCCGATGACGGCCCTGAGGCCGAGTCTCGCGATGTCGTGGCGACGCTCGGGAACGATTGCGCCGAGCCCGCCGAGCAGGATCGCGATCGAAGACAGGTTCGCAAAACCGCACAGCGCGTAGGTGATGACGAGCTGCGTATGCGGCGACAGCGTTTCCCTGATACCCACGAAGTTGACGTAGGCGTAAAACTCGTTAATCACGAGCTTCTGCCCGATCAGGCTGCCTGCCTCGGCCGCCTCGGCCCAGGGCACGCCGATGACGAGCGCCACCGGCGTGAAGATCTTGCCGAGCAGCCATTGCAGCGTGAGTTGCTCGAAGCCGAACCAGCCGCCAATGCCGGACAAAATGCCGTTAATCACGGCCACGATCGCGACGAACGCAACGAGCATCGCGCCGACGGCGAGCGCCACCTGCAGGCCCGTCATCGCGCCATTGCCAATCGCCTCGAAAATATTGACGGGCGGGTCTTTTTCGTCGACCCGGTTCGGGTCGAACGCCACGTCACGGCGCTCGGTTTCGGGCAGCATGATCTTGGCCATCAAAAGGCCCCCGGGCGCGGCCATGAAGCTCGCCGTGATCAGGTAACCGAGGTCGACGCCGAGCTGCGCGAAACCGATCATGACCGCGCTCGCGATCGTCGCGCAGCCGCCGACCATGACTGCGAAAAGCTCGGACTGCGTCATGTCCCTGAGATACGGCCGGATCACGAGCGGCGCGTCGGTATGGCCGACAAAGATGTTCGACACGGCCGAGATCGACTCGGGGTGGCTCGTGCCGAGCAATTTATGCAGCCAGCCGCCGAGCAGTCCGACGACGCGTTGCATGATTCCTAGATAGTAGAGCACCGACATGACGGCGCCGATGAACACGATCACGGGAAGTACGTTGAGCGCCACCGTAAAGCCGAGGTTTTCCTCGAAGTTCTGGCCGAAGACGAAGCGAATGCCGTCCTTGGCGTAGTTGATCACGTGTTGCACTCCGCGCACGGCCGCATTGAGCGCAACGCCGCCCTGTGGCACGTACAGGACCAACGCCGCGATCGCGGCTTGCAGCACGACGCCGACCGCGACGGTGCGGCGATTAATCGCTTTGCGGTTGGTGGACAACAGCCAGCCTGCGCCGAGCATCGCAAGGACACCTGCGATGCTGACGAGGGCCGTCATCAGTGGTGCACGGGTTCAGGCTCGAACGTGCTCTCGCCGTAGTACTCTTCGCGCGTGTCCTCGGTGTAATGGCCCTCGTAGGCCATCAGCCAGATCAGGACGCCGATCGCGACCGGCGGGCCGAGAATCGCGAGCTTGAGCGCGAGGCGCTCCCACCACATGTGCATGAAAATGTAGACAATGCCGGCCGCCTTCGCGAGCATCAGGGTCAATATGGCCGTCTGCCGCAATATTCCGTCCGGCCAGAAGTCGGTCCAGTACGAAAACGCACTCAACAGAAACAGAAGAAACCAGAACAGCCAGTAGATGCCTAACGGATGCTCCTGGTGACCACCTTCCTTATCCGCCATTTTTCGATGCTCCCGATGCGTTACCAGAGATAGAACAATGCAAAAATGAAGACCCAGACGAGGTCAACAAAGTGCCAGTAGAGACCGGCGATCTCGACAATTTCGTAATTGCCGCCGCGCCGCTCGTAAAATCCGTTGCGTACTCGGTTCGCGACCACGAGCAAATAAATCACGCCCGCCGAAACGTGCATGCCGTGAAAACCCGTGATCATGAAAAAGCTCGAGCCGAATTGCGCGGCGCCGAACGGGTTTTGCCACGGTCTGACGCCCTCCATGATCAGCTTGGTCCACTCGAAGGCCTGCATGCCCACGAACGTCGCCCCGAGTGCCGCCGTCGCGACCATGAGCCAGAACGTCTTTTTGCGGTCCTTGCGGTAGCCCATGTTGACGGCCAGCGCCATCGTGCCCGATGACGTGATCAGCACGAAGGTCATGATGGCGATCAATAGCAATGGCACGTTGTAACCGAACGCGGAAAGGCCGAATACCTCGGACGGATTCGGCCAGGGATCGGTCGTGGAGATGCGCACGGTCATGTAGCTGACGAGGAAACAGCTGAAGATAAACGTATCCGAGAGCAGGAAGATCCACATCATGGCCTTGCCCCACGGCACGCCGAAGACCTGCTTGTCGCGTGCCCAGTCCTCGGCGACTCCAGCGGTTCCGCCTACTTCTGCTACTGCATCAGTCATGAGATTCCTTCATCAGGTCGATAACATCATTCCGAACAAAACGAGCCACACGAGCAACAGGAAGTGCCAGTAGATCGTGCACAGCTCGACGCTGTGCTTGAGCGCCTCGGCATCTCCGCCCGTAAACGAGCGCACGGTCGCGCGCGCCCAGACATAAAGGCCACCCAGAATGTGCAGCCCGTGTGTGGCCGTCAGCAAGTAAAAAAACGCGGTCGAGGGGTTACTCGTCAAATATTGGCCCGCAGCATAGAGCTGCAGCCAGGCGACCCACTGCCCGATGAGAAACGCCAGCGTCAGCGCGCCGGTAATGACGAGCCCGGGACGCAGCATCGCAGTGTTGTCGTGCTTGGCGTGATTGCGCGTCCACTGGAAAGCGACGCTCGCAAGCACGAGCACCGCCGTGTTGACCCACAACAGCTGCGGTTCGGTCAGCGGTACCCAGTCGCCGAGCTCCATCCGGAGCGCATACGCGGACAGGATCAATGCGAAGAACGAGGTCGCTACGGCCAGGAACGTCGTCAGCGCAATCAGCTTCGGGCGCGCGTTGAACGGTGCCTGGTAGGCCGACTCGTCGACGGCCTCGGCGATCCACGGCTGTGTGTTGAACGACTGCTTGAGCAGCCAGCCGATCAGCGAGGCGAGAATCAGCGCCAGCAATATGAGCCCGATTTCCATGCTGCGTTCCCTGCTGCTCCCTAGTGCTCCGGCACCCCGTGCTGGCGGCCCGACGGTGCCTCGTCGGACGGCACGTTTTGCGGGATGTAGTCGTCCTCATAACCGGGCACGCTGTAGTCGTAGGCCCAGCGATGACACTCGGGCAGATCGTGGCCCCAGTTGCCGTGCTTCGGCGGCGTGTCGGGCGTCTGCCATTCGAGCGTCGTCGCCTTCCACGGGTTCGGGTCGGCTTTCGGGCCACTCTTCAGGCTCCAGATGACGTTGACGAAGAACAGGATCTGCGTGAATGCGACGAATAGCGCCGCAATCGTGATCGCAGTGTTCAGGTCGTGCGCGGACTGCGGCATGAAGTCGGTGTTGCCCATCGCGAAGTAACGCCGCGGCACGCCCTGGAAGCCGAGGTAATGCATCGGCAGGTATATCGCGTAGGTGCCGAGGAAGGTCATCCAGAAATGCCACTTGCCGAGCGTCTCGTTGTACATCCGGCCTGTGATTTTCGGCCACCAGTGATAGATCGCGCCGAAAACGACCAGCACGGGCGACACGCCCATGACCATGTGGAAGTGCGCGACGACGAAGTAGGTATCCGAGAGCGGCAGGTCGATCGTGACGTTGCCGAGGAACAGCCCTGTCAGTCCGCCATGGATGAACGTAAAGATGAAGCCCATCGCGAACAGCATCGGCACCCTGAGGTGGATGTTGCCCTCCCAGAGCGTCAGCACCCAGTTGTAGACCTTGAGCGCCGTCGGCACCGCGATGATCAGCGTCGTCGTCGCGAAGAAGAAGCCGAAGTACGGGT
>JBFISV010000239.1:0-4383 GCA_041608415.1 Woeseiaceae bacterium | reverse complement strand
TACGCGACTCCGGGGGTCGCCTGGTCCAGGCGGGCACGCCCAACCGTGGCTCGTATGTGATACCGCGCATCCTGCAGGGCACGGAGAAGATGATCCGCCTCATCGCGATGCTCGACCTCGACGCCGGGCTCGATCAATGGGCGAAGTGGACATCGCGGTTCACCGGCATCCTCGAGCTGACCCCGACATTCGGCGGCCCGGATTTCTCGAAAGTCCAGACCTGGAAAGATCTCGATGTGCGCGCCGCGCCGCGGGCGAGCGATCTCAACGCGGCAAAAGCCGTATGGCAACAGCTCTCCGATCAGACGAAAAACCTCGCTGGCGAGGGTGTTCTCTATGTCGCCGGAGGGCCCAGCGACACGCCGGTCTATGACCCGGGTGCCGGCGAGATTCGCTTCACGCAGCGCGGCGACGGCCGGGTTACCTGGGACGAGGGAATCCCGCCGGGGGCTCCGACCTGGTACGTCCCGGTGAAGCACGGCAGCCTTCTCGATACGCGCAGCGCCTTCCCCGGGCTCCGGGAACTGCTGCTCGACGGTCGCACGGACCAGCTCGCCACCGAGCGGCCGGCAGCGTCCTCGCTGCTGCGTGGCGCGCCCGTCGATTTGCCGGTGCTGGCACCCGAAGAACAGATCGAGTTCATTCCATCGACCCAGGACCTGCACGAAGCGGCCCTGGGCATGGAGGAAGCGCACCGCCAGAAAGAGCGGGCCGGTCCGCCCGTGTCGCGATGCGAGATCTCCGTCGTGCACGGCGATCTGCGATTCTCGGAGAACCCGGTCATCGTGGGGCACTATCGCGGCGACCAGATCGTCAATGCCGAGGCGGTACTCGATCGGTGTCTGGACGGCGCCTTGCGCTCGCGTCATCAGCTCGATATTTACCCCGGCGATGTCGGCAGCAGCGAGGTGCTACTGAAGCGTGCCGACGAAAACAAAGGTCGCCAGCCCGGCCCGACCGGCGCGATCGTTGTCGGGCTCGGCAACGTCGGCGAACTCACGCCGGGGAAGCTGTCTCGTTCCGTCGAGGCCGGGCTGCTGCGCTATGCGCAGGCGTGCCGTGAGCGGCTTGCGGACACATCGAGCCTGAAGCTTACGGCCCTGCTCGTCGGCTCCGGCGAAGCTGGTATCAACATGTCCCAGGCCCTCGACGCATTCCTCATTGCGGTCGGCAACACGAACGACGCCTTGTATAAATTGCAGACGGGAGACGGTAACGGTGTTGACGAGCGGGACCGGAGCCCCGGTCCGCTGACGTACATATCGCACCTGACGTTCATCGAACTCTATGAGGATCTTGCCCTCGAAGCGCTGCACGAGCTGCAGAACGTCGGCGATCAACGCAGCTTCGACATTAAATCCGAGCTTGTCAGACGTGACGCCGGCCGGCGCCGACCCCGAGTCACTACCGCGCCGGCATGGTGGCCGCGCGTGCAGATCCGCAGCGAATCCGCCGACAGTCCGACCCAGCCCGGCGTCGCGGCAAGTGATGTCCAGCTACTTACGTACACGACGTACGGCGAGCGAGCACGCGCTTCGGTTACAACCACCCTCGTGCAGAAGCCGCTCGTCGACCGTCTCGTCGCGGAGACTCTCAGCGACCGAAGCCGCGCGGATGCCCGACTTCCGGAAACGCTGTTCGAATTACTCGTACCGCCGTCGCTCAAGGCCGGGGTCGCCGACCGGCAAAATCTGCAGCTCGTGCTCGACCCGGGTTCGGCCGCCTATCCCTGGGAGCTGTTGCAGGATCGCGGATCGCGCAGCAGCGGCCCGATCGGCGTCGCCAGCGGTCTGCTGCGCCAACTTCGTCTCGACGACGTCGATGTAGTCAGTCATCCGGAGGAGCCCCGGATCCTGGTCGTCGGCGACCCACCATCGAGCATGCCGCCGTTGCCCGGCGCTCAGCGGGAAGCAGCGATCGTCGCGGACCTGTTCGAGCAGCGTGGGCACTGGGACGTAATCAAGCAGATCAGGACCACATCGGACTCGAGGAATATCGGTGCTTCGAGCATCGCTCAAAGTCTGCTCACGAACGACCTGCGAATTTTGCACCTGGCCGGTCATGGAATCTACGACGCGAAAAATCCCATGCGCTCCGGCATGGTTATCGGCGATTCGGTTAGTGGTGACAATCCCTACGTGCTTATTACGTCCGAGGAAGTGCGGCATATGCGCATGCAACCGGAACTCGTATTTGTCAATTGCTGCCATCTCGGTCGTATCGAGGAAACCACGCCGTTCCACAAACTGGCTGCCAGTCTCGCCGCCCAGTTCATAAAGGCCGGCGTTAAAGCCGTGGTCGCGGCGGGCTGGCCCGTCAACGATGAGGCCGCCGTAATCTTTTGCTCCGAGTTTTACAAGGAGATGCTGAACGGCGCCGACTTCGGCTCGGCGGTGAGAGCCGCTCGCGAGCGAACCTTTCATCATGAATCGAATACCTGGGGGGCCTATCAATGTTACGGCGATCCGGGCTTCCGTCTGCTCATGGATCTCGGCGTGCGCTCACGCGTGACCCGGGCCGCTTACCGCCCGGCCGATTTTCTTGACCCCAGTGAGCTCATCGTCGAACTCGGCAATCTTGCGAGCCGCGCAAAGGTTGAAAAGTCAGTCGATGACAAGCGCAAGATCGCGTCACGCCTCGACGAATTGCAGTCTTTGGCGGAGCGGAAGCGCTGGCTGGCGAAGAATAAGGTCCTTGTCGGATTCGCTCGTCTCCACGGAGAGCTGCGCGCTTTCGAGACCGCGATTGGCCTTTACGAACAGGCATCGCGTATCGCCGATGGCGGTGTGACGCTCACGGATATCGAGCAGCTTGCAAACTTCCGCACGCGTTACGGCGAACAGCAGAAAAATATCGGCCTGATCAGGAAGGCGCTGCGCGACCTGAACCTGCTGATCGACCAGCACGGGAAAACGGCCGAGCGATTGAGCCTCGTCGGCGCCGCGCACAAGCGTATCGTGCAATTCCAGAAAGCCCGTCCCAAGGTGCGTGACAGTCTGCGGGACATGACACTCGCGTATGCGCTCGCCGCCGACCTCAGAGAGCAAAACTGGTATTATCCCGCGACCAACGCACTGCTCGGTGTCGTTCTGCTCGGTGGGCCGTGGCAGAGAGCGCCACGAAAAGGCACGCTGGCCGCTGCGACCTGGCAGGCGATACCGTGGGCGAGGCGCGAAAAATTCGAAGAAATGGTTGACCAGATTGACGCAGCCCTTCGACGCCAGGAGTTCCGAGACTTTTGGGATGCCGTTGGGGCTCCGGACCTCGCGGTCGTTCAGGCGCTCGCCGACGAGAAGGTCGAGGAGCGTATCGAACAACTGATCGCGCATTACAAGAGGGCAATTGATTTATTCGGCTCGCCTCGCGAGGTCGACTCGGTCGTCAACAATTGGAATTTTGCCGCGCAAACGGCCCGGAAACTCGGCAACACGTCAACGGCCAATGATCTGGCGCTGTTACAGCAGGCGCTCAGACAATGATGCGGCGCCGATCAATCGTTTCGAACGTGTACAGCGCCCGCCACCAATTTGGGTCGATACCTGTTCTTCTCACTTCCAAACAGTCCCATGTCAATCCGTCATAATCTCGAAGATCACCAACTCGATCGTGCCGTGAAGGTGCTCGAGCACGAACTTTCAAGAAACACGATATCGAAGCGCCAACGACTCATTTATCGCCTGTACATGTGGAGTTTTGTCGTACTTTTCATCGGAGCTGTATCTCTTTATTTTTTGCAACCGCCAGACGACGATCAGAACATGCCTGTGCAAGTCTCTGAGCTGCAGGAACTGATGTCTAACGTCGCTACGACTGTTTTCGGACTGGGCTTTCTGGCATCCATCATCTTATTCCTCATGAATATCGGCTTGGTGCGGAAACTGTGGCGTATCGCACGAGCACGGCGCCATCTGGGCCTCACCAAGGCGTTTGAGGCCGCGTTCGAGTCGCGTCGTCGCGACCGCCGCATCACGAATTTCATTACCGCGATTATGGTCTGCCTCGGTATTGCCTATCTGCTCTTGCCGATAATGTTCCTGGCGTCCGGTTTACCTTACGGACTCATTCTGGTGAGCGCCCCGATCTTTCTCTTGTTTGGCTTCGCCCTGTTCTCGTTACATTTTCTGCGCAGAGGCGTCGAGCGTTTCGACATTGTTCAGGACTTGCGCAATGCATTGCACAGCAAATCGACGCAGGGTCTGGACGATCAAAGTGACGGTACGCAAATTGACGAGCAGACTTACGACATGCTGGCCAAACTCGAGCGCTCTCAAATCATGGAACAACGCCAGAAGAGCATCGAACGAGCAAGATCCGAGCCGGACACTTTCGGTTATGCCCTGCAGATGAGCTTCGAAGCTCAGAACTCGAAAGACCAGCTGCCCG
>JBFISV010000238.1:0-4422 GCA_041608415.1 Woeseiaceae bacterium | reverse complement strand
CGTTCGGCACATTGCCAGGTTCGGCTTCGGCGATGCGGCCCTGCCGCGCAACGGTTCGCTCGCGCTGGGCGGCGGCAGTGCCTCGCCGCTGGACATGGCGCAAGGGTACGCGACGATTGCGAACGGCGGTTTCGCCGTCAAACCGTACCTCATCGACGCGATCTATGGCGCGGAGGGCGAGACGCTGTATCGCGCGGAGCCGCTGCTCGTGTGTCCCGAATGCGATGCGGCGCAGGCTCGCGATTATTTTCCGAACGCTACGGCGAAGCCGATGTCGCTCGAGCAAATGGCCGACGTCGCAATGACCTACCGGCCGGAACCGGCCGCAACCGACCTGCTTGATTTGATCCGTCCGGCGCCGCGCGCCATCTCGGCGCAGAATGCATTTTTGATCCAGGACATGATGCGCGACGTCATCCGCCGCGGCACGGGCCGCCGCGCCATGGTGCTGGGCCGCAGCGATCTTTCCGGGAAGACCGGCACATCCAATGATCTGCGCGACGCGTGGTTCGGCGGCTTCAACGCCGACCTCGTGAGCGTCGTCTGGGTCGGCTATGACGACGACAGTCCGCTGGGCCCGGGTGAAGAGGGTTCGCGCACGGCGCTGCCGATCTGGGTGGAGTTTTCCCGCATTGCGCTCGAAGGCGTGTCGGAACGGCAGATGCCGATGCCCGAAGGTATCGTCAGCGTGAAGATCGACCGCACCGACGGCTGCCCGGCCAGTGCAGGGCAACGCAACGTCATGTTCGAGGTATTTCGCGAAGACAATGTGCCCGAATGCGAGGCGCTGCACGAATTGCCGAACATCTTCAATGACACGAGCGGCATCGGTGTTGCGGACGAAGCGCCGGACGAGGCGCCGGACGAAGAACCGCCGCCCGAACCATTGTTCTAGGCTGGATCGGCGAATGGCGAAGAAAAACGCAAACGGTAACGATCGAGCGCGACAGATGGTCGCCCAGGAAGCGGCGCGCATCATCGTCAATCACGGTGTACGGGATTATCGCCTCGCCAAGCGCAAGGCGGCGGAGAGGCTCGGCCTGACGGGCCGCGGCTCGCTGCCCGGCAACGCCGAAGTGGAGTCCGCGATCGCGCAGCACCACAAGCTGTTCGGCGGCGCGAATCACGCCGAACTGCTCAAGGGGCTGCGCTTATCGGCGCTCGGCGCGATGGAACTGCTCGCGAGTTTCGCACCGCGTCTCGTCGGTCCGGTATTGACCGGCACGGCCGACGAGAACTCGAGCGTCAACCTGCACGTATTCGCCGACAACGCCGAGGCCGTCGCCGCGCAACTGACCGCGCTCGACATACCCTATCGGCCTTACGAGCGGCGTCTCAAGAGTCGCCGCGATCAGACCGAATCCTTCCCGGGATTCGAATTTCGCCACGCGGCTGCCAACGTCCAGGCGACCGTGTTTCCCTTCGACGGCATTCGCCAGGCGCCGCTGAGCCCGATCGACGGCAAGCCGATGAGCCGCGCCGACGAGGCACGCGTTCGCGGTCTCGTTACCGGCGAATCGCGCCGAGCGTGACCGACTGACACGAGGATCGCAATCAAGCCGGCTGCGCTGCGCAGCGAACGTAAGGCTCAGGGGAGCGAGGCGACCCGAACCACGACGATGAGCGCCGTCGCCGGCGCAAGCACGATCCGACTACCTTTTATCGACGGCGACGTAATCGCGCTGCTCGGGCCCGGTGTACAACTGCCGCGGCCGGCTGATCCTGCCATTCGGGTCCGTGATCATCTCGCGCCAGTGCGCGGTCCAGCCGACCGACCGGCCGATCGCGAACATGACCGTGAACATCGATGACGGAATGCCGAGCGCTCGATAAATGATGCCGGAGTAGAAATCGACGTTCGGATACAGGTTCTTCTCGATGAAGTAATCGTCCTTGAGTGCGATCTGTTCGAGTTCGAGCGCCAGGTCGAACAGCGGCGTGTCCTTGCGCCCGAGTCGTGCCAGGACCTTGTGGCACATTTCGCGAATGATCGTTGCGCGCGGATCGAAGTTCTTGTAAACGCGGTGGCCGAAGCCCATCAAACGGAACGGATCGTTCTTGTCCTTGGCCTTGGCAATGTATTTGTCGATCTGGCTTGCATCGCCGATCTCTTCGAGCATTTCGAGCACGGCTTCGTTGGCGCCGCCGTGGGCGGGGCCCCACAATGCGGACACTCCCGCGGCGATCGCGGAGTAAGGATTCGCGCCGGAACTGCCGGCCATGCGCACCGTCGACGTCGAACAGTTCTGCTCGTGGTCGGCGTGCAGTATGAATAACAGGTCCAGCGCTTCGGCCGCGACCTCGTCGATTTCATACGGCTCGGCCGGCACCGCAAACAGCATCTGCAGCAGATTTTCGCTGTAATTCAGATCGTTGCGCGGATACATGAACGGCTGGCCGCAGTTCAGCTTGTAGGCGCGCGCCGCGATGGTCGGCATCTTGGCGAGAATTCGGTGCGCGAAGATGTCGCGGTGCTCGGGATTAGAGGTGTCCATCGTGTCGTGGTAGTACGCCGACATCGAGCCCACGACGGCCGACAGCATCGCCATCGGATGCGCGTCGTAACGAAAGCCATTGAAGAAGTGCAGCATGCCCTCGTTGAGCATGGTGTGCCTGCGAATCGTGCGATCGAAGGCCTCGAGTTCGGCGGCGGTCGGCAGATCACCGTGCAGGAGCAGGTAGGAAACCTCGAGAAAGCTCGAATGCTCGGCGAGCTGCTCGACCGGGTATCCGCGGTACATGAGAACCCCGTTCTCGCCATCGATATAGGTGATCGTGGATGCGCAGCTCCCGGTCGAGACGAATCCGGGGTCGTAGGTGAACACGCCTTGTTCCCGATACAGGGCGGCGACGTCGATGACGTCCGGGCCCACGGTTCCCGAGCGGACCGGCAGCTCCATTTCCTTGCCGTTGGGGCTGGTCAGACGAAACGCATCTTGGCTCATCGCTATCCTCTTTGGACTATTCTTCTGTTCGGTTCGTGCAGCCGCGCTCGCGCCCCATGTCGCGGATTCGCGACAACAAGTCGAGGGCTCCCATGACGAACGCTGGCCGAACGACGACGCGGGGCATGCGCACGACCGCGCAGGCTGCCCCGGCATGACCAGCATACCAGAATCCGGGACGAGCCCCGGCGGCGCTTACAGCCCGTATTTCTTGCGGAATTTGTCGACCCGGCCACCCGTATCGACGATTTTCTGCTTGCCCGTATAAAACGGGTGACAGGCCGAGCACACTTCAATGACGAGATCCTCACGGAGCGTCGAACGCGTCGTGAACTCGTTGCCGCAACTACAGGTGACCTTTATCTCCGCGTAGCTGGGGTGAATATCGGCTTTCATTGCAGGGACTCCGCGGCGCATTTGCGCCAAAAAGGCCGCGTAATATATCGGTAAGCCCGGGACTCCGCAAGCCCGTGCAGAGGCCCCGATTCTTATCCACAGAAGCTGTGGATAAGGTTGTGGGCCGATTTTGAACGGGTGCCATAAGGTGCGGATTTGCCTAGCACCTTGTCAATATGATTACTTTCTGGTCAGTTTCTTAATGCTATAAAAAACAGTGGCTTATCGGCGTTATTCCACGCCCGGACTGAATTGACGGGCCCTCGGCGCTGAAATTACAGGTCGGCCCCGGCGCTGTGCATAAATGATCACGGCAGAAACTCGGCCTGCAGGTCGTCGAGAAAGCGCATGCCGAGCTCCGTGGGCCTCCAGAGGCCCGCCCGGTCCGCCCGAATCAGCCCTCGCGCCCGTGCCCCGTGCGACGCGTCGACGAGGGCCTCCGGGCCGAGGCCGGTGCGGCGCTCGAACAGGTCCTCGCTGAAACCTTCCGTGAGTCGCAGCGCATTGAGCATGAACTCGAACAGCAGCTCGCGTGCGCCGAGCGGCGGCGCCGCGGGCTCAGGGGCGCCCGACTCGATCGCCCTCATGTAGCCGAGCGGGTTTGCCGGCTTCGCATAGCGGCGGACACCCTCGGGGGTCGAGAGCTTGCCGTGGGCACCGGCGCCGACAGCCAGATAATCGCCGAAGGCCCAGTAATTCAGGTTATGCCGGCAACGCCGGCCGACGGCCGCGTAGGCGGATACCTCGTAGCGCTCGAAGCCGCGATCGGCGAGCAGGGCCTGGCCCGCGCGCTGCATGTCGAAACAGAGATCGTCGTCGGGCATACCCGGCGGGGGACGCGCGTGAAAAACCGTATTCGGCTCGAGCGTGAGCTGGTACCAGGAGAGGTGCTGCGGCGCCAGCGCCAGCGCAGCCTCGATGTCCGCCACGGCGTCCGCCATCGTCTGCCCCGGGAGCCCGTACATGAGGTCCACGTTCAGGTTGTCGAAGCCCGCATCCTGCGCCCGCTTGCACGCGCGGCGGACATCGTCTGCGCTGTGAATGCGCCCGAGTGCCCGGAGTTGCCGGGGGTCGAACGACT
>JBFISV010000237.1:0-4422 GCA_041608415.1 Woeseiaceae bacterium | reverse complement strand
CCGCCGGCCGTGACCGAGATGTCCTTGCCCTGCAGGATGAACGGCCGCAGGTCGAGATGCCGCGGTTCCAGCCCGTCGTCGCAGAGCGTCGGCGCCGTGGACAGCGACAACGTCGGCTGCGCAATGTAATTGCGCGGGTCCGCTTTCAGCAGTTCGCGAAACTTCTCGTGCTCGGCTTTCGACGCATGCGGCCCGACGAGCATGCCGTAGCCGCCGGACTCGTTCGCGGGTTTGACGACGAGGTCGGCGACGTTGGCGAGCACGTGCTCCAGTTGCTTGCTGTCGGAACAGCGCCAGGTCGGCACGTTCGGAATGATCGCGTCCTCGTCCATGTAGTAGCGAATGATGTCGGGGACGTAGGAATAGATCACCTTGTCGTCGGCCACGCCGGAGCCGGGCGCATTCGCGAGCGCCACGTTACCCGCCCGCCATGCACGCATGAGCCCGGGCACGCCGAGCATCGAATCGCGCCGAAAGGCCTGCGGGTCGATGAATGTGTCGTCGATCCTGCGATATATCGTGTCGACTCGCTTGAGCCCGTCGATCGTGCGCATGCAGACGCAATCGTCATCGTCGACGAGCAGGTCACCGCCCTCGACGAGCTCGACGCCCATCGTGCGCGCGAGGTAGCTGTGTTCGAAATACGCGGAATTGAAAATGCCCGGCGTGAGCACGACGATCTCGGGCTTGCCGTCGACGTCTCGAGGCGCGATCGAGCGCAGCATCCTGCCGAGTGCAGACGGGTATTCGCTGACCGGACGCACGCGATGATTGCGGAAAATCGACGGGAACACGCGCTTGATCACGTTGCGGTTCTCGAGCATGTAGGAGACGCCCGACGGCACGCGCAGGTTG
Source organism: Woeseiaceae bacterium (assembly GCA_041608415.1). Classification (GTDB taxonomy): domain Bacteria; phylum Pseudomonadota; class Gammaproteobacteria; order Steroidobacterales; family Woeseiaceae; genus UBA1847. The sequence goes on along the minus strand of JBFISV010000237.1, from coordinate 3,567 downwards.
TCTTCGAGCACGTAGATCGTACCATCGCCGTCGCGCACGAGGTCGGAGCCGCAGATGTGCGCCCACACCCCGTGCCGCGGTTTCGCGCCCCGGCACGGCTGGAGGTAGTTCTTCGAGCTGTCTATGAGGTCCGAGGGGACGACCTTGTCCTTAAGAATGTGGCGGTCGTTGTACAGATCGTCGATGAACAGGTTCAGCGCCGTGACGCGCTGCTTGAGGCCGGCTTCCACGCGATCCCATTCCGAACCCGGCATGGCGCGCGGAATGATGTCGAGCGGCCAGGCCCGGTCGATATTGTCGCCCTCCGAGTAGATCGTGAACGTGATGCCCATGTCGACGATGGTGCTGTCCACCGCGTGCTGCCGTTCGACGAGTTCCTCGGGCTGCATCGTGCTGAAATACTCGGCGAGAAGCGCCGCGTGCGGCCGCGCTTCGCCCCGGGCGTCGATCAGCTCGTCGTAAAAGCCCTGGGCGAAATAGGTTTTAGAGCCGAACTTCATACCGCCAACTCTATCAGTATTCGGCGCGACGTGACGGCGTGAGCATCGGGAGCAAACCGTGATCGGCCCCGGGGTCTGTCTGGCAGACAGGGGCTGGGCGGTTGTATCTTTACGCCGGCGGCCCGATGATACGTTTCATTCCAACCGAGTCGAGAAAGGCGACCAATGATCAAGCGATTATTCCGGCAGGTAGCCGACGTCATCACCTCGCCCGATGGGCGAGAGCCGAGCGCCGAAGAGCGCGAAGCGGCTTTGCGCAGGGCGACCGCGGTGCTCATGGTCGACGTCGCACGCGCCGACGACGTTTTTGACGAAAGCGAATTCGATCGCCTGCTCGCGCTCATCGAGGCTCATTTCGACCTCGCTCCCGAGGAAGCCGCGGAACTCGTCAACGTCGCTGGCGAGGAAGTCGACGAACTCGTGTCCGTGCACGAATTCACGCAACTCCTGCACGAGCAGCTCAGCGAAGGCGAGAAGGCCCGCATCGTTTCGCTGCTCTGGCAGGTCGCCTACGCCGACGGCCGGTTGAACAAGTACGAGGACGCGCTCGTGCTGAAGATCAGCGACCTGCTCTACGTGAGCCGCCATCGCGTGATGCGCTTGAAACACGACGCCGAACGCGCGGTCCACTGATAAGACCGGGAGTCCGGTCGCGGCGATCACCCGCGCAAGCTCAATCTCATCTTTCGACGAGCGGTTCGGCATTGGGACCAGCCGCGGCGAAGACCCGGCTCCGGCCGCATCGATCACGGCAATGCGGCAAACGACGAGTCGAAAGCCGTTGCCAGGGATGCGGACGGATAGTCCGGCTCGCCTGGGCTATTCGAGTGCGATCCTGTCGAGTCGTGCACCGTCCTCGCGCCAATACACGGTCACGGTGTGCGGACCGGCACTCAGGTTGACCTGCACCGGGTCGGGACCATTGCGGTCACTGACGTAATCGGCCGCGTAGGACGTGTTGCGCAGTACATCCCAGAGGTAACCCGTTGCTGGTTGCCCGTCGACGGTGACCCAGAAGGAATCATCGCTGCTGTCCGCCGCGTGCACCCACCCTTTGATCTTGTACAGGCCGGCTGACGGTACGTTGAAACAGAACTCCGCCTTGTCGGGGACGCTCGTATTACCGTCCGGGTTGTTACCGAAGCCGTTCGGCACCTCGATGTACAGGCCGCCGCTCGCGTTCGCATCGGCGCCGACGACGAAGCCGCCGCCGAGCGTCGCCGTTTCCGCTTCCTGGACGAGTCCGCCGCAGGCACCGGGCGACGCCGTCACCGCGTCGAGTTCGTCGAGATAGGCGCCGAGTTGATCGAGTTCCTGCGCCGTCAGCGAGATACCGTCGTGGGCCGCGACCGCCTCGGTGACGTCCTGCGCGGAACCGTCGTGCAGATACGGCGCCGTCGCCCAGACGCTGATCAGGGTCGGCGTGTCGATGCCGGCCAGCGGCCCGCCGAGGCGCGAGCCGCTAGCCGCGGTCATGGTTCCGATGTCGTGCAGATTGACCGCCGCGCTGTCGGTGTAGCGCGGCGGCGCGTGGCAGCCGGCGCAGTTCTTCGCCTCGAACACGGCAAGACCCGCCTCGCCGTCCGCCGTGAGCGTGCCGTCGGCATTGCGGTGCGGGCTGTCGGGGAAGGCCGTCAGCGAACTGACGTACGCCGCCAGCGCGTCGAGGTCCACGCTGATGCCGGCCTTCGCATCGCCCAGCGGCGCGGCGCGCGTGCCCTGCAGGAAGTCGCTGTCGCTCATGAGCCCCGTGCCGCCCGCGAAGGCGCGGATCTGGCCCTCGAAGTCCTGCAACTCGTCGAAGTTCGCACTCCAGTGCAGGAAGCCGTGCGCCATGCCGCCGCGGCCCTCGAGGCTCACCGTGTTGCGCAGCCCCTCGCCGACGCCCGTGAAGTCCCACACGCGGCCATCCTGGCCGCCGTCGTTGTGGCACGAGGCGCAGCTCATGTAGGAGTCCAGCGCGAGCCGCGGGTCGCGCGCATCGTAAAAAAGCTGCTTGCCGAGCAGGACGTTTGAACCCAGCGATTCGCTCGCCACGGCATTGATCGATGCAAGCGCAGTGACCACGAGATTACCGTGCTGCACGACCTCGGTCACGTCGAACACGCTCACGCTGCGATCGGTGAAGTTGTGGACGTACAAAGTGTTGCCGTCTGCCGATAATGCGAGGCCCTGCGGCGCGCGGCCGACGTCGAAGCGCATCAACTCCGTCGAGCTGAACGCGTCGACGATTGAAACCTCGCGGTTGCTCTCGAGCGCCGTGAACAGGTTAATGCCGTACGGGCCGAACGCCGCATGGCTCGCGATGCCGGCGTTGTCGTGATCGACGCGCGCGCTGAACACCTCGGCACCCGCGTTCAGGTCGATCTTCGAGGTGATCGCACGCACGGTCTGGTCGAACGTCATGCCCTGGCCGCCGCGCAGGCTGCCCGCGAGGATGTTGTCCTGCTTCGACGGTACCCACGCCGCAAGCCCGTCGGGCGAGATCACGGCCGGCCCGAGGTAGTTGGGCACGCCCGGACCGGAATGTTCCGAGACGAGCCGGTCGCTGTGCCGCAGCACGATCGTATCGAGCGTGTCGAGCGTCGCCGGATTCAGGCTCAACACCTCGCCGCCGTAGTACTGCCCGCCGGCTTCGACGATCGGCGCCGCCGTCGACTCGTCGGGCAGCGGCGGCGTCACGAAGCGCGATACGAACAGGTACCAGCCGTTTTCAGTGATCGAGAGATGCCGCGGCTTCGGACCGACATAACGCCTGGTGAGTTGTGTTGCCCAGACGTTGTTGAGCTTTAGAATCTCGCCAGTCGCCTCGAGCGCGACGAACGCTTTGTTCTTGAACGGGTGCATCACCAGGCCGTGCGGACGCGACGCGGCAGGCAATGCGACCGTGTCGGTTACGCTCAGGGTCGTGGCATCGATGATCGACAGGCTCGCCGAGCGCTTGTTGACGACCCAGACCATGCCGTTCGGCGCGACGGCGACCGACTCGGGCTGATCGCCCACCGCGATCTCCGCGACGACAGTGTTGGCCGTCATGTCGATGACGCTGACCGTGTCGTTGTCCGGG
>JBFISV010000236.1:0-4440 GCA_041608415.1 Woeseiaceae bacterium | reverse complement strand
TCAGAGCGCCCTCGATGTAAGCGTGCGCGGCGGAGCCGCAATTTACCCGGTAGCGGACGGACATCCCGTCGGCACTGGTTATCAGGCGTACGCCCAAGCTGCAAGCACACTGCTCGCCGGGAACTAGAATTGGGAACGGTACCAGCGGAATAGCGGGGTCGGAGCATCGATTAGCCGAGAATGTCCGCGTCGAGATACCTCAGCAACCGTTTCCGGGGCGCCACATCGCATTTTTGATCCTGAAAACAAAAGCTAAGACGCGACGGAGGCTGGGTTGACCAATCTCCTGGCGCACGGTTTCAAGGCTGAATTTGAGACGAGCATCCCGACAGAAGGGCCGACAGGACGGAGGCGGAGGACAAAACTTTCTCGCAGAACTTCACCGTTTCCAGGCGATCGCCTTTCGGTCAATAAGCGACCTTCGATAGTCTCGCAGCGCGAAGTCCGCTTTTCCCCAGCGCTGACGTTGTATCGGCAGATGAACCGCTGTGGGCTTGGTCGTTATTCGGCTAGAACCGATCATTCTAACTGTCATCGCGTCTCGGAGTTGAGGTAACTCTCCAACTCTTCACCGCGCATCGACATTACCGTGTCCTCGATCATTTCGAGGGAGATGAACCCGATCCGCGAGGTGATGAAGTTTCTCTCGCTCTCTGTCAGCGAGCTACCGATTCGGCGCTCGCACTCTGCGACGATCTTGCGGTGCGAGTTGTCGACGAGCTCGCGATTCTCCATGCATCTTCCCGGTCTGCGGATACCGATTCGACTCCGATCAACCTGCTTCCCCGAGTTCCCGCGCCACCGCCTCGAGATCCGCCTCGGTATCGACGCCGCGCCCTGGGCGTTGTGACGGTCGCCCAACCCGGATCGTCATCTTGAGCGCCAGCGCGCGCAATTGCTCCAGCTGCTCGATGCGCTCGAGTTCGGATGGCGCCGCCGCGACGATGCGGCGCAACACGCCGCAGCGGTAGGCGTAGATGCCGTGATGATGCAGCGCACACTGCATCGCCCTGCCCGCATCCTCGGCCCGGCGCGGATACGGGATCGCGGCCCGACTGAAATACAGCGCGTCACCCTTATCGTCGACGACGACCTTGACGACATTCGGATTCCCGAAATCGTCCAGCGACGCGAGTGGCGATGCGAGTGTCGCGAGATCGACGGCCGCATCGTCGAGCAGTGCCGCGCACTCGTCGATGAGCGCGGGCGGCATCGCCGGCTCGTCGCCCTGCAGGTTGACGACGATGACGTCGTCGCTCCAGCCCTTCAGATCGGCGACCTCGGCGATGCGCTCGGTACCCGACGAGTGCTGTGCGTCCGTCATCAGGGCCTCGGCGCCGAATGCGTGGGCGGCGTCGACGATGCGCTGGTCGTCCGTCGCGATGATGACCTCGCCCGCCCCGCTTTCCCTCCCGCGCAGCCAGACGTGCTCGATCATCGGCTTGCCGCTGAGCTCGCGCAGCGGCTTGCCCGGCAGGCGCGCCGATGCGTAGCGCGCCGGAATGACTACGACGAATCTACTCATTTGGACTGCCGCTCCTCGCGCATGCGCGAATCGATCTGCTCGAGCAGAGGCCCCGCAAGCGCCGGGTCCATGGCGAGCGAGACCGGCACGTACCAGAAGCGATCGCTGACGCGGGTTCCGAGTTTCACGGCATCCTTCTCCGTCATTACGATTATGAATTCATCTCCGAGGGACAGCTTGCCGGGGTCGATGGTCGCATGATCGCGCAGCGCGTGCTCGACGACCTGGATGTCGTGCGAGCGCAGCAGGTCGAAAAAACGCCGCGGATTGCCGATTCCTGCGACGGCGTGCACGGTGGTGCCGGCGAGACTCTCGATCGGCCGGGAAAGCGAGCCGTTCAGGCGGTGGACCTCTTCGGCCCGCATTCGGAAAGGGATCGCGTTCTGCTCGGTCGACGATTCGGCAAGCTCGGGCAGGTAGCCGTTGACCAGCACCTGGTCGACGGTGCGCAAGCGCGATGCCGGTTCCCGCAGCGGGCCCGCGGGCAGGACGAAACGATTCCCGAGCCAGCGCGCGCCGTCGATGACGCAGATTTCGTAAGCGCGCGCGAGCTTCAGGTGCTGCAGCCCGTCGTCCGCAATGATGAGGTCGGCGCCGTCTTCGACGAGCATCATCGCTGCCTTCACGCGGTCCTTGTCGACGGCGACGGGACACGCGCTGCGGCGCGCGATCAACACGGGCTCGTCGCCGACAACGGCGGGGTCGCTGGCCGCATCGACACGCATCGGCGTCGACGACCGGCTGCCGCCGTAACCGCGGCTGACGACGCCGGGTGCAAACCCGCGCCGCCGCATCTCGCGCGCCAGCCAGACCGTCACCGGCGTCTTGCCGGTGCCGCCCGCCGTCAGGTTGCCGACGATGATGACGGGTACGCCCACGCGTTCCTGCTCGAGGAGTCCGGCCCGGTACAGGTACCGCCTGAGCATTATCAGCAGCCAGTAGATGGCGGAGAGCGGCAGCAGCAGCCAGTAACCCTTGCCGCCTGCGTACCAGGTCCGGTGCAGCCAGTGATACAACACGTCGCGCATCACGCGTCGCTGAACTGCATCCGGTACAGCGCCGCATACTGGCCGTTCGTGGCGAGCAGATCGGCATGCGTGCCGGATTCGACGATGCGGCCCGCCTCGAGCACGATGATCATGTCGGCGCGTTCGACCGTCGACAGGCGATGCGCGATGACGAGCGTCGTCCGATTCTTCATGAGTTTGTCGAGCGCATCCTGGATGCGCCGCTCGGAATGCGAATCGAGCGACGACGTGGCTTCGTCGAGGATCAAGATCGGCGCGTTCTTGAGCAGCGCGCGTCCAATCGCGATGCGCTGCCGCTGCCCGCCCGACAGCAGGATGCCGCGGTCGCCGACGAAGGTTTGCAGGCCGTCGGGCAGATCGCTGGTGAAATCGAGCACGTAGGCCGCCTCGGCCGCGCGCATGAGTTCTTCCTCCGAGCGGCCCTTGAGTTGTCCGTACGCGAGATTATTCTCGATCGTGTCGTTGAACAGCACGACGTCCTGCGTGACGAGACTGATGTTGTCACGCAGGCTCGAGAGCGTGAATTCGCGTATCGACGTGCCGTCGATGAGGATCTCGCCGGAGTCGATGTCGTAAAATCGTGGCAGCAGGCTTACGAGGGTCGATTTGCCGCTGCCGGACCGACCGACGATTGCCAGCGTCCTGCCCGCTTCGAGCTTAAACGAGATGCCCTGCAGCACATCGCCATTGTCGCCTTCGTAACCGAAACTTACGTTGCGAAATTCGACCTCGCCGCGCACGATCCCGGCTTTCCTGCTGCCCGCGTCGACCTCGTCACGTTCGTCGATGATGCCGAACAGGCTGTCGGCGCCCGCGATACCGCGCTGCAGGGTCGCGTTGATATTGGTGATACGCCGGACGGGCTGCAGCATCAGCATCATCGCGCTGAAGAACGAGATGAACTGGCCCGCCGTCAGATTGTCATTGGCCGACTCGCGGCTCGCAGCGTAGATGACGAACGCGACGCCGAAACCGAAAATGACCTGCGTGACCGCGACGCCGAGCGAGCGGACGCGGATGAGCTTGAGGTTCTGCCGGAGATTTTTCTCGTCGACTTCGTCGAGCCGCCGCTTCTCGTAATCATAGCCGCCGAAGGCCTTGACGACCCAGTTGCCGCGTACGATCTCCTCGGTAACCTGGGTTACCTCACCCACCGAGTCCTGGATACGGGCGCTGTAGCGGCGAAATGCGATCGCGAGTATTCGTACGAGCAGCGCAATAACGGGAAACACGACGGCCACGAACACCGTCAGCTTCGGGCTCTGATAAAGCATGACGCCGATCGCGGCAAACACGGTCAATACGTCACGAATCGCGACCGTCACGACCGACGTCACCGACTCGGCGACCATCTCGACGTTGTAGGTCATGCGCGACAACAACGGGCCACTGGCCTGGCGGTTGAAGAACACCGCGGGCAGCGTCAGGAACTTGCGAAAAACAGCGCGGCGCAGCGAGCTGATGACGTTGCGGCCGATCCATCCCAGCGATGCCTCGGTTGCAAAACCGGAGACGCCGCGCAGAATGAAAATGGACACGAATGCGAACGGAATCCAGCGCGCCGTCTCGAGGTTTTTCGCAACGAGCGCCTCGTCGGTCAATGGCTCGAGCAGCAGTACCAGGGTCCCCTCGATCGCCGCGGTGGCCGCCATCCCGACGACCGCCACGAGGCCGATCAGCTTGTGCGGCGCTACGTACGTCCACAGGCGACCATACACGTCGCGAATCTTCGAATCGGCGTTGTCGGCCACAGCGGTCCGTTAGCCTGGATACTGCGCGAGGGATCGCGCGGGATGGCGTTCTGTAGCGGATGCAGCGCGCCGGCGTGGAGCGCAAGGGGTAGCCGTAGCTACCGCTTGCGTGAACGGCAAGCGATGCGCCGCCACG
>JBFISV010000235.1:0-4441 GCA_041608415.1 Woeseiaceae bacterium | reverse complement strand
GATGAAAAATAGATGATCCAGTGACCCAGTTCGGCACCGTCCGGACCGAGTCCTGATTCTTTTTTCTCGATTGACATGAACCGATTGTTGATGAGGGCATTGCCGATCGGTGCCTGGCTGCTCGATGGCTTCGCGTCGACGCCGAATTCGCCCTCCGCATGGCGAATATCAGGACCCGCCGAGGGCGGAATGAATTTTCCAGCCGGGTTACCGGTGTCCGCATCCGTTTGTTCGTGTCCTGTGTCGTCCTCCGCCATGCACGCAGACAACATCAACATCGTTGTCATCACAAGGTCGAGCGCCGTGATTTTCCGGTTGGAACGTTTCAACAGTCTGCCGTAGTGCACGTGATCCACAGTTCTCCGCTGATCTGAATGCCCCGGCGTCATTCTAACAGCTCCCTGAAACGACCCTTTCCTGGGCGATCATCGGCTCGCACTGCCGCATCGATCTGTAATGCGCCACGGACACTCCGGGTAGGAAATCACTTCATAAATAATCGTGACAAGACGGTTGAAACATCGATGCCCGTCGACGGGACCGGGGGGCTCGGGTGATTTCCCGTCCTGTGTCTTTTTCGACGCGCAGCCGTGATGGGATCGAACATCAGTGCAAACCGACAACCAGTAAACACGAAGTGCCAAAAGTGCTTTGCAGTGGGACCGGTCCCCCGGCCGGTAGAAGCCGGGTTTTCAGACCAGGTCCCGCGGAATCTTCTCATCCCAGTTCCGGCTGAATACGTGTTCATCCCCTTCGAAAGCATCCAACGATGCGGCAATGCAAAAGTGCTTCGACGTCGATGTCATCACTGTTCGCGTTACAGTCCGGATACGCCAACCCTCTCTCGCCATCGATCGTTCCCACAGCGTCTCGGCACGGACCGTATCGACGTCGTCGCCGACCGAGCTGTACCACTCCCGGGCCTTCGTGCTGACCGTGAGTCCGATGTCCTCGAGCGTGTAAGTGCCGGCATCGTTGATGACCTCCAGCGTCGCCTCGTCCCTGGCAAGGTCATGATGGACTATCCAGTTCCGATGCGCTCCTGCATCGACACGTCTGCGTACCGGCGGCGCCCCACACGGCTCGCCGAACGGCGCAAGTGACGAATCCCCGGCCCTCGGCTCGCGCACCGGAACGTGGACAGTGGATGACTTGTTGAACAGCTTGATTCTCACGGGCTCCGGCGACGTCCATGCGAGCGGCCAGTAGGATGTCGAGATCGAAATGCGAAGGCGATGGCCGGCCGGGAACCGGTGCGCCGCCTCGTTCAACCGGACGGTTATGCGATAGCGGCGGCCGGGCTCCAGCGGTTCCGGAGACTCGCTGCCGTCGCGGTGTGTGAGATTGAGGAGACCGTAGCTGACCCGCGTCACCTTGTCGTCCGGCTGCACGTCCGACAGGCGCACGGCCAGCATCGCGACCGGTTTGCTGGCGCTCACCTCGAGTTCGGCCCGGGTTGCACCGAGCGTCTCCAGGTCCTCGTCGAGCGGCTCGGATTCGAAAACGAGGGCGCCACCGTCCTCGCGGCGCTGATCGTGTGCAAGGTCGGGGCCGGACGCGTACGAGCACCATTTTCCCGCGAAGAGACCCACCGTCATCGGCGATTGCAGCGCAATCTCGTGCGCGATCACGTCCGTGTCGGCCGATACGAGTCGGTGTCGCGCCAGGTTGAAGCGGCGTTCGATGACGTTCGGCGACGGCCATTCCGGTTCGGCGACCCAGCGGCCGGGCCGCTCAATGTAGCTGGTTGTCGGCGGAACGCTGTCCTGCATCCAGACGCGGAGTGCAGGCTCGTCCATGATTCCCGTCTCGATACTCTTCAGCCAGTGGTCCCACCAGCGCAACAGCTCATTCAGGAAATCGATCCTGGGGCCGGGCTCGGCAATATGCGGATAGCGATGACTCCACGGCCCGACGAGACCCTTCGTTGGTGCTGCAAGCCTGTCTACCATCCGGAAGACGGCGTTCGAGTAGCCGTCCGTCCAGCCGCTGACGGCGTAGACGGGACACTGGATGGCGCCGTAGTCTTCGCAGACTGAACCGTGGCGCCAGTAATCGTCGCGGCGCTGGTGTTCGAGCCACTTCGCGAGCCAGAGGCCGCTGCCCTCGAGGCGTTCGAACCACATATCCCGCCAGCGCTCGCCGACGAGTTCCGGATCGGGCGGCATCGAGTTGTAGGCGAACATCGTCGAGGCCCAGGACAGGTTGTCGCCGAGCAGGCACCCACCCATGTGGTGGATATCGTCGGTATAACGGTCGTCGCTCGAGCAAAGCGTAACGATCGCCTTCAGCGCCGGCGGGCGCATCGCGGCGATCTGCAGTCCGTTGAAGCCGCCCCACGAAATGCCCATCATGCCAACGTTGCCGTCGCACCACGTCTGTTCCGCAAGCCAGCGGATGATCTCGCAGCCGTCGTCGAGTTCCTGCTGCGTGTATTCGTCGACGAGGACGCCGTCCGACTCACCGCTGCCACGAATGTCGACCCGTATGCAGGCATAGCCGTGGCCTGCCAAAAAGGGATGCGTCAGCGCATCGCGACCAGCTGTGCCGAAGCGCTTGCGATAGGGAATGTATTCGAGGATCGCGGGAACCGGGTCAGCGTCGGCGTCCTTCGGCAGCCACATGCGCGCCGCCAGTTTCACGCCATCCGGCATCGTGATCCAGAGGTTTTCGATCTCGCGGACATCGCGTGGGAATTCCTCGACGATCTTCATGCCGCATCTTCGTAGACCGGGTCGATGTCGAAAGTCACCATCTGCAATACATTATCGAATTTCTGCAGCAGGTCTTTCCGGTTCCGCCCGCCGAGGAAAATGTCCGCGAGTTCGTAACTGTAACTGTCCCGATGGACGGAGTCCCTCAGGCGCTGACCTTCGGAGGCCAGCAGCCGGAAACGGGCTTCCGGGTAGATCGACTGCACGCGTCGTCTCTCTTCCAGGCTGGGCATGACGCGCACGATGCCGTCTGTGAAGACACGATGCATGAATTTCGCGGCGACGCCGTAATCCCCCTGGCGGTGCGGGAACTCCGGCCGCTGACCGAGCGCGAGATCGATCATGACCTCCTGGTGGGAAGCACCGTCGACCATGCGAAACAGCGGACAGTGCGATTTGGAGATGCGCGAGTTTACTTCGAGCAGCCGAATGCCGTCCGTTCTGCGGTCCCAGTAAAACTCGATGTTGAACGGCGCACAGTCGTAGCCGAACTGGGTCAGCACCTTTCGCGTGGCGTCGAACATCCGCGTCTGCACATGTCGGGGCAGCGCGGAGGGATACTGGTAACGGGAGAGACACGAACGGTATTTGCCTGCCCGGATCGAGTCGACGACACCGTAAACCTCGACCCGGCCGTTGTACACATACCCCTCGAGCGTGCATTGCTGGCCCGCCGAGATCATGCCCTCGGCAATACACCATTGCCCCGTCACAGGCCTGATATGCCCCGGCAGTTCGACGTGCCGGAGAAATTCGTCGAACGGTACTCCGTAGTATCCGATCTTCTGCCGGATCTCGGGCAGATGCGACCTGAAGTCCCCGGCACTGCGGATCTCGAAGGCGAGGTGTGACGAGTGTGCCTTGATCGGCTTGATCCAGAACGGATAGTCGATCGTGACCTGTGAGAGCGGCTCCCCGGCGAACGGGTCTACGGCACAGAACGCCGGCACGAGCTCGGGTACCGCTTCGCGTTGTTCGAGGCGCGACCAGTACTTGTGCTCGCACTTCGCGAGGGCCTCGTTCGTCGGCCCCGGCAGCCCGTGTGCGTTTCTCAGGACGTTGGCCATCGCGCTCGGCGGGAAATCCCAGAACGAGACGATGCCGTCGATGCTCCCTTCGAAGTGCGCAAGACGATCCTCGGCTTTCTCGCGCAGCCGTTCGAACTCGACAATCCCGGTTTTCGGATGGAACATCTCGTCATAGTCGAGCAAACCCCTGAACTCGCAATTCTCCGCTTCACGGATCGAGGCCAGCTCCTTGCGATTGAACTCGTCGAGACCGATGATAAATATGTTTTTAGCGGCCGCATCCATGCTGTCAGGATCGCGAATTCACAGGTTTTTGGTAATTCGTACAACTACTTAAACACCGCGTCTCGGCCAGCTGAGCCGCTCAATTTCGACATCAATGCCGGAATTTGATCGGTGGACTCGCAGCGCAACGCGGTTCACTCAGGGCCCGCCGCGCGCCGTCCCGATGCCGGCGCAGGGAACCGGGCCAGCGCGACACTCTCTTTCATGCGCCTTGACGGCCAGCCCGGATATTGCACGAGGGCGGCGCCATTCCGAGGCAACTGCGTGAACGCACAAGAGAACCTGACGCCTGTGCCCGGTGACACTTTGTCCCTTGATTAGCGCCTATCGCGGACCCGGTGGCCAGGGGCGTAACCGAACAACTGACATGCGGGCTTTCAGTCGCGATCGGTTCTGTTTCAGGCGCTATTTATC
>JBFISV010000234.1:0-4448 GCA_041608415.1 Woeseiaceae bacterium | reverse complement strand
GCGCGCCGCGCCTTGGCCTCGCCGATCGACATCTGCCGGTTGATCTCCTTGATCTCGGAAATCTTCAACAGCGTGTCGTCCTCGACGCTCAACAGCTTGCGCTGCGCGCGCTGGATGTCTTCCTTGAGCCGCGCGAGGATCGACGAGTGCTTGCGCTTCGCGCGGATGTGCTTGTCGACCCAGTTGAGGTCGGTTTCGCTCTTCGGGAAGCTCGCGAGGAAGTCCTTGCGCGGCATGCCGGCGTCGCGGACGCAGATGCGCATGACGAGCCGTTCCTGCGTGCGGATGATCGACACCGTGCCGCGCAATCGCCGGACGAGTGCATCGAACAATTTCGGCGCGAGCTTGAGTTCCATGAGCTGGTCCGCGAGTTCGGCCTGGATCTTCTTCGTCCGCTTGTCCTTGACGCCGTGCGTTTCGATCGACTTGATGGCACGGTTTCTGAGCCGCCGAACGACCTTCACGCGTGCCGAAACCTCTTCCGGATCGGGGCCGGTATCGACGACCGTGTCGTCGTCATCGTCCGACTTCGGCGCCGGCGGCTTGATCTCGTCGGGTTCGTTGGGGTCGATGAAGCCGACGACGAAATCCTGCATGCGCGTGTCGCCCGCCTCGACGGCGGCCGCCACCGCGAGCAACGCATCGATCGTCGGCGGGAAATGCGACATGTGGTACTTGACCTGGTTGAGGCCGTCCTCGATGCGCTTCGCGATTTCGATCTCGCCCTGGCGCGTCAGCAGTTCGACGGTTCCCATCTCGCGCATGTACATGCGCACGGGGTCGGTCGTGCGACCGAATTCCGCATCGACACTCGCAAGCGCAGCCTCCGCCTCCTCGGCCGCTTCGTCGTCCGTCGCCGCCGCATCGGACAACACGAGCGATTCGGCGTCGGGCGCCTTCTCGTGGACCGCAATTCCCATATCGTTGATCATGTTCACGATATCCTCGATCTGTTCGGGATCGACGATGTCGTTCGGCAGGTGGTCGTTGACTTCCGAATACGTCAGGTAGCCTTGTTCCTTGCCGCGGGCAATCAGGTTTTTCAACTGCTGGACTTGTTTGTTGCCGCCTATCACTGCACGCTTTTCGCTCAAGACGAATTGACCTCTGGTTAAAAAATGCAAACGAGCAAGTATACCGAAATGCTCAAATCCAATCCATGCCGAAATTGCGGCTTGCGGGTCACGACGTGCCTGCCCGCCGGCGCAATTCGACCGTCACGACTCGGACCTAGCCCAGCCGCCGGAGTTCCGACATCTCATCGTCGCTGAGATTGCTAACTCTCTGTTTTTGAATCAAATAATCGACTCGCTCGCGACGTCCGAGCGCGGCGAGCTGAGCGAGACATTCGTGCAGTTCGGCCGCGGCGTCGAAGTCGTCGTCGTCAGGTAATTCGACGGCCGCGAGCCGGCCGAGGTGCCGCCCCGACTCGTCATGGCGCCAGCGCTCGAGCAACCCTGCCGTCGTGATATCGGGCTCCTGCTGCACGGTTTCAATCAGTTGTCTGAGCAAATCGATGCCCGGCCGGCTGGTGCCCGAGAGCCGTTCGGCGTCGAGATCGGCGCCGGCCCGCGGGAAATTGAGGAGCAGCGTAATCGCACGCCGCACGACGGAAGGCTTGTTCTTCGCCAGGGCCGGCCTGCGCCGCAGCGCGGTGCCCGCGGGGCGTGCATGGCTCCGCTCTGTCGCACGGCCGAAGCTTTGCTCCAGTTTTTCGACGGTCAGCCCGACCCGCGCCGCCAGAGAATCGACGAGCAGGTCGCGATACACGCCGGCCGGAATGGTCGCAACGAGCGGCTTCGCGAGTTCGGCGAGCCGGGCCTTGCCGTCGACGGTTTCGAGGTCCACCTGCGAGGCCAGCTCGGCGATGAGGAAATCGGACAAGGCGACGCCCGCATCGAGTGCGGCGACGAAGGCGTCGGCGCCGCGTTCGTTGACGAAGGAGTCGGGGTCGTGCCCGTCGGGCAGGAACACGAAGCGAACCTGCCGGCCTTCGCGGATATGCGGCAACGCGGTTTCGAGCGCCCGCCAGGCGGCTTTTCTGCCCGCGCTGTCGCCGTCGAAACAGAATGCGACGTTTTCGGTCAGTCGGAACAGGCGGTTCAGATGATCCGCGGTCGTCGCCGTACCGAGCGTTGCGACGGCGAAGTCGATGCCGTTGCGCGCCAGCGCCACGACGTCCATGTAGCCTTCGACGACCACGAGGCGCTCGATGTTACGCAAGGCCTGCCGCGCCTCCCAAAGCCCGTACAGCTCGCGGCCTTTGTGAAACAGCACCGTCTCAGGCGAATTCAGGTACTTGGGTTCGCCGTCCCCCATGATGCGGCCGCCGAAACCGATCGTTCGGCCGCGCGCGTCGCGAATGGGAAACATGAGACGCTCGCGGAAACGGTCGTAATGGCGGCCGTTATCCTTGCGCGCGACCAGTCCGGCCGCCAGCAATCGATCGATGGCCTCGTCGGACGTACCGAACTTGTCGAGCAGCGTGCTCCAGCCGTCCGGCGCGTAGCCGATACCGAAACGCTGTGCCGTCGCGCCGTCGATGCGTCGTTTTTTCAGGTAGTCGACGGCCGGCTCGCTATCGCGTAGCGAGCGCTGCCAAAACTTTTCGACCCTGGACGTCAGTTCGAAAAGCTCGTCGTAGCGCCGTGCCGGTTTATCGCTTTCGTTGCGCGGTACGTCGACGCCCATCGACTGTGCGAGGCTTTCGATCGCCTCGACGAAACTCATATGGTCGAAATCCATCAGGAAGCCGACGGCCGTGCCGTGCGCGCCGCAACCGAAGCAGTGGTAGAAACCTTTGGCGGGGCTCACCGTGAATGACGGTGTCTTTTCGTCATGAAACGGGCAGCAGGCCTTGAACTCGCGGCCGGCTTTTTTCAACGGCACGCGCCGGCCGATGACCTCGGCGATATCGGCCCGGGCGACGAGGTCGTCGATGAAATCCTGTGGAATCAATCCGGCCATATCGCCTAAAACGCCAGTGTGACATTGGCGGGTCTCTATCGGGACCCTTTATTTTGGTCGGCGGGTCGCAATACGCGCCCGTCGTTATACGTAACTGTGCTGCGTCGCCGGAGCTCAGGTCGGACCACGAGTCGGCCACGAGCCGCTCTCTGTCTGTCTGTTGGACCCGTTACCGGGCCGGCAGGTTCATGCCCCGCCTCGATCGATCCGGGCTTCGCTCGAAACCACCCGGGTCTCAAAAGAATAGCGCCTCGGGCAGCGAACGCCAGTCAAGCAAGATTCAGGCCAGACGGGCCTTGACCTTCGCCCCGACGGCGCCCATGTCGACCTTGCCGGCCGCCTGCGCCTTGATGGCGGCCATTACCTTGCCCATGTCGCGTATGCCCCCGGCCTTCGTGGCGGCAATCGTCGCGTCGATCAGGCTGTCGATCTCGGCCTCGCCGAGCTGCTCGGGCAGGTAGGATTCGATGATTTCGAGTTCGGCCCGTTCGATCGCGGCCAGGTCGTCGCGCTGGCCCGCGGTGAACTGCTCGATCGAATCGCGTCGCTGCTTGGCGGCCTTCTCGAAGACCTTGAGCGTGGCCGCGTCGTCGAGTTCCTTGCGCGTGTCGATTTCGACGCGCTTCAAATCCGAAATCAGCAGTCGCAGCACCTTGAGCCGGTCCTTGTCGCCGGCCTTCATGGCGCTCTTCATGTCGTCGGTGATGGTTGCTTTAAGAGACATGCAAATCCCGGGGTGCGAAACCCGGACGCGGCAGGATGGGTCGAATTCGAGCGGACTCAGTAAAGTCGCTTGCGTTTGGAATCTTCGCGGGAGAGGCGCTTCAGGTGACGCTTCACGGCGGCGGCTTTCTTGCGCTTGCGCTCCTGCGTCGGCTTCTCGTAAAACTCGCGGCGTCGCAGCTCGGTCAGTACGCCTGCCTTTTCGCAGGCGCGTTTGAAACGGCGCAGGGCGGCGTCGAAGTATTCGTTCTCTTTGACTCGTACACTTGGCATCTGGGTCGGGCCTTCCTCATGAGGCTTGCGCACAATAAACCCGGCCAAAGCCGGGCTGCGAACCCGGTATTTTAACGGCCCCGGTACCGCGATGCAACGCCCCGGCAGGGTCTGCGGGGCCTCGATCTGCGGTAGACTTCGCGCCCTGATGAATGTCCTGGGCATCGAAACGAGCTGCGACGAGACCGGCGTGGCGGTCTACAGCACCCGGCGCGGATTGCTCGCACACGCGCTGCACAGCCAGATCGACCTGCACGCGGCCTACGGCGGTGTGGTGCCCGAAATCGCCTCCCGGGACCACCTGCGACGCCTGCTGCCGCTGATAAAGCAGGTGCTCGATGCGGCCGGCATCGAGCGACCCGACGCCATCGCCCACACGGCGGGCCCCGGCCTCGTGGGCGCGCTCATGGTCGGCAGCGGCATGGCGGCCGGTCTGGGCCTCGCCTGGGACTGCCCCGTGGTGCCCGTGCATCACATGGAGGGGC
>JBFISV010000233.1:0-4462 GCA_041608415.1 Woeseiaceae bacterium | reverse complement strand
CTAGAAGACCTATGGCGCAGCCGAGCGCGATCGCTGGTGGATGCGGTGGCGCATGTTCTTCATGGCCTGTGCGGAGCTGTTTGCCTGCAACGGCGGCCAGGAATGGTTCGTCAGTCACTACCGCTTCCGGAAAACGAGGCGCTGACATGCAGATGGTATTCAACTTCGTCGCGTCGCAGCTGGGCTGGTTCACGTCCGTATTCGGTGGCGCCAACCAGATGCCGTGGCTCGGACCGCTTGCGGTTGTGGTCATCGTCGGCGTGCACCTCATGATGGCAAGAAGGCCGCAGAGCGAGCTCGCGCTGATCCTGATCTGTGGGCTGTTTGGCGCCGCATTCGACAGCGTAATGGTGTCTCTCGGCTGGGTCAGCTACCCGTCCGGAACGTTTGCCGCCGGCTTCGCTCCGTACTGGATCATCGCCATGTGGATGCTGTTCGCGACGACGCTCAACGTCTCGCTCAAGTGGCTCCGCAGGGCTCCGCTGCTCGCGGCCGCGATCGGTCTCGTTGCGGGGCCGCTGACCTACATCGCCGGTGCGAAGCTCGGCGGTATCGACCTCGTCAATCGCTTCGCCGCGCTCGCGATGCTGGGTGTCGGCTGGGCGATCATGATGCCGTATCTCTCGATCATTGCAGAGCGATTCGACGGCATCTCGCCGAGACCTGAGCGGATCGCACGTCGCGCCGCCGCGCCGGGCGAGGCCTGACATGGTCGTCCACGCCTACCTTACCGCGCTCGCCGTAATCCTCGGCATCGGTTTCGGCGCATGGCTCGTCAGCGTCGCAATTAAAAACGTGAGCTTCGTCGACAGCCTGTGGTCGCTGTTTTTTCTGATCGCCGCGCTCGTGTACGCCGTCGAGACCGCCGAACTCGGTCCCCGCGCGCAGCTCGTCATGGCGCTGGTCGCGATCTGGTCGCTGCGGCTGTCGATCTACATCACGGCGCGCAACTGGGGTGAGCCCGAGGACCATCGCTACCGGAAGATTCGCGAGAGAAACGAACCGTTCTGGATAAAGAGCCTGTACCTCGTGTTCGGCTTGCAGGGCGTGCTCGCGTGGATCATCTCCCTGCCGCTGCTCGTGGCCATCATGCAACCGGGCCCGATCGGACCGCTGGACGCCGCCGCGCTGCTGCTCTGGGGCGTGGGGATCGTGTTCGAGGCGGGCGGCGACTACCAGCTCGCGCGCTTCAAGAGCGATCCCGGCAACGCAGGCAAGGTGCTCGACACGGGCCTGTGGCGCTACACGCGGCACCCCAACTATTTCGGCGATTTCTGCATCTGGTGGAGCTTCTTCCTGTTTGCGCTCGCCGCCGGCGGCTGGTGGACCATCGTGTCGCCGCTGCTGATGTCGTTCCTGCTGCTCAAGGTTTCCGGCGTAGCGATGCTCGAGCGGACGATCGGCAAGAGGCGGCCGCAGTATGCCGATTACATCCGCAGGACCAATGCATTTTTTCCGTGGCCGCCGAAAACGGCGGCAGCCGCTACCGGGGAACACTCATGAAACGAAAACTGGCGATTGTCGCGTTTTTCGCGGCCTACATGCTCGCGCCGCTGGCCGACAGTGCCTTCGGCAACAGCGCAACGCCGCGAACCCTCGATTTCGACGTCTACCTGGACGATGCGAAGATCGGCTGGCATCGATTCGATATCTCGAGCGCCGGAGCGGGCGTGCGCGAGGTACGCAGCGAGGCCAGATTCGACGTCAGGTTCCTGTTCATCACGGCATTTCGTTACCGCCACGAGAACAGCGAACGCTGGGTCGATGGCTGCCTTGCCGAAATCGATGCCGACACGAACTCGAATGGCAAGCGGATTTCCGTCACGGGCGAACGGAACGACGAGGGCTTCGTCGTCGAAAAGGACGACGGCCGCACGGCACTGCCCAATTGCGTCATGACGTTCGCCTACTGGAACCCGGACTTCCTGAAGCAGGCCAGGCTTTTGAATCCACAGACCGGCGAATACCTGGATGTCGAAGTGGAAAAGCTCGACACCGAAACACTGCGCCGCGGTGACGACGAGGTCGAGGCAACGGCCTATGCAATCCGGGCCCGCGGCGTGGAGGTAACCGTATGGTACTCCCCCGACGACGAGTGGCTGGCCCTGGAGTCGCAGGCGAAGGGCGGCCGAACGATACGATACGAGTTGAGTTGACATGTTGAGAAAACTGGCAATTTACGCACTGATCGCGCTGTCGCTGAGCGCTTGCGCGGCCAAGAGGCCGGAGATGAAAACCGTAGACTATGTAGACCTCGAGCGTTTCATGGGCGACTGGTACGTCATCGCCAACATCCCGACCTTCCTCGAGAAGGGCGCGCACAATGCGGTGGAGAACTATGCGCTGAACGATGACGGCACGATCGCCACGACGTTCACGTTCCGCGCCGATTCCTTCGACGGCGAGCGCAAGGAATTCACGCCGAAGGGATTCGTGAAAAACAGCGAGACGAATGCACTGTGGGGTATGCGCTTCATATGGCCGATCAAAGCCGACTACCGCATCGTGTACCTGGACGACGACTACACGCAAACGATCATCGGCCGCCAGAAACGGGATTTCGTCTGGATCATGGCGCGCACGCCCTCGATCCCGGACGCCGACTACGAGCGCCTCGTGGACTTCGCCGTATCGTTGGGCTATGACCCCTCGGCGATCGAGAAAGTACCGCAGCGCTGGCCCGATGGACCGGGCGCGGGAACGAGCAAGTGAAGATCGCAATCGTCGGCACGGGCATCGCCGGCAACGTTGCGGCGTACAAACTTCGCGACAGGCACGACATCACGGTCTTCGAGGCCGCGCATTACGTCGGCGGGCACACCAACACGATCGACGTGGACGATGACGGTCAGACGCTCGCCGTGGACACCGGGTTCATCGTCTTCAACGATCGCACGTACCCGAACTTCCTGAAGCTCCTCGACGACATCGGCCAGGCGTCGCAAGAGAGCCGCATGAGCTTCAGCGTGCGCACCGACGACGGCCGGCTCGAATACAACGGCGCCTCGTTGAACGCGCTGTTCTCACAGCGGCGCAATATCCTGCGGCCGCCGTTCTACCGCATGATCCGCGATATTCTGCGCTTCAACAGGGAGGCCGTCGCCGCGCTCGCCTTTGAGGACGAGGATCAGACCGTGGGCGCCTACCTTGTGAAACACGGCTACAGCGGGGAATTTCTCAATTCCTACCTCGTCCCCATGGCGGCGGCGATATGGTCGGCGGAACCGCGGGCTATCGAGAGCATGCCGTTCGAATTTCTCGTGCGATTTTTCGACAATCACGGTTTGCTGCAGCTCAAGGATCGGCCGATATGGAAGGTCATTAAGGGCGGCTCACGGGCGTACGTCGAAAAGCTCGTTGCCGGACATCGAGATCGCATTCGCCTCAACACCCCGGTGCGCAATATCGTGCGCCGGGCCGGCGGCGTCGACATCGTGACCGACGAGGGTGGCAGAGAGGTTTTCGACGCCGTTTTCATCGCAACGCACAGTGACCAGGCGCTTGCGATGCTCGAGCGCCCCACGCGAGCCGAGGCCGAGACGCTGGGATCCATTCGTTACCAGCCCAACGAGGCGGTGCTGCACACGGACACGTCACTGATGCCGAAGCGGCGGCGTGCATGGGCCGCGTGGAACTATCATTTGCCGCGCGACCCGAAGAAACACGTTTCGGTAACCTACAACATGAATATCCTGCAGAGCCTCGATAGCCGGCGGCAGTACCTCGTCACGCTCAACGACGACCATCAGATCGATCCCGCCAAGATTATTCGCCGCATCCAGTACCACCACCCGATCTATGGCCGGGAAACGGTCGCCGCCCAGGAGCGCCACGCCGAGCTGAATTGCGATCGCACCTACTTTTGCGGCGCCTACTGGCAGAGCGGCTTTCACGAGGATGGCGTCGTCAGCGCTCTGACCGCTCTCGATCACTTCGAGCAAAGGCTTGGACATGAAGAGCTGTATCTACGAAGGGCTGGTTAGCCACACGCGCACGCTGCCGGTCGTACACCGGTTCCGGTATCGCGTGTTCATGATGTACCTCGATCTCGGCGAGCTGCCGGAGCTGTTCGAACGCCGCTGGCTGTGGTCGGCGCGAAAGCCGGCGCTCGCCCGCTTCCGGCGCGAAGATTATCTCGGACCGTCAAAGCAGCCGCTCGACGAGGCGGTGCGCGATCTCGTCGAGGCAGATGCCGGCTTCCGGCCGCGCGGGCCGGTGCGGCTGCTGACCAACCTCAGGTATTTCGGCTACGGCTTCAATCCCGTCAGCTACTACTACTGTTTCGCTGCGGATGGCGAGACCATCGAGGCGTTCGTCGCCGAGGTGACGAATACGCCGTGGGGCGAGAAGGACACGTACGTACTGCCGACCCGCAGGGCGCGGCAGGCCGGCGGCGTAAAGTGGTTCCGCGACGACAAGAAAATGCACGTCTCGCCGTTCATGCCGATGGATATGCAATACG
>JBFISV010000232.1:0-4531 GCA_041608415.1 Woeseiaceae bacterium | reverse complement strand
TAGTCGGCGAAACCCTCGCCAGTGTCGACGTCCGTCGTGCGTATCAGCCGGCTGTCCAGCACCGCGGCCTGGCGATGCCTGACGGCGATGCGATAGTCGTGGTCGGTGACCATTTCGAGAAACGCGGCGGCGGTGGGGTAGCGTGCGACAAAAATGAGGTCCCAGTGCCTGTCGGCCGGACCGATGAGCATGAGTTCGGGCCGGCCGCGCCAGACGATCTCGCCGCCCACGCGGCGAAAGACGGGAGCGCTTTCCCTGCCGTACGCCGCATACGCCTCGGCGCCCGTCGCCTCGCGGCCGTCTGCATACGCTGCCCTGTCACGGAAGCTGAGCAGGTTGAGCATCATGATCGGCGTGTCACGAGGCAATTTTTTGAAAGCGTCGAACTGGTCGCGCTCGGGGTCGATGTAGCTGGGCATGACCGCCCCTCGTCTCGTCGTGGGGTGAGAAGATTAACAAAACGAGCGCCCGCATCGCCGGGCGAAGTGCGCCGCAGGGGCGAGCGTCCTGACCGCCTTCCCGCTTTCCGAGGCGCCGCCGGCGGGCGAAAACTCCTCGCCGGATTCACGGCGTACTGCGACGCGATCCCCCGTATCGGTTTCGCGCTATCCGGCCAGCGCCTTTTCCCGCGCCCGCTCTATCGCCTCGTCGATCAGGCGGCGCGCCACTTCGGCGCGATGCCAGTCTCCGATACGTACCCATTTGCCCGGCTCGAGATCCTTGTAGTGCTCGAAGAAATGCTCGACCTGCTGCAAGGTAATGTCGGGCAGATCCGAATATTCGTGCACGAAATCGTAGCGTTTGGTCGTCCGCGGCGACGGGACGGCGATGATCTTCTCGTCCTGCCCGGCGTTGTCCTCCATGATCAGCACGCCGATCGGCCGGGCATTGATGACACAGCCGGGCACGAGCTCGCGCGTATTGCAGATGAGCACGTCGATGGGATCGCCGTCTTCGGACAGCGTGTGCGGCACGAAGCCGTAATTGCCCGGGTAGGCCATCGGCGTGTAGAGAAACCGGTCGACGACGAGCGTGCCCGCGTCCTTGTCCATCTCGTACTTGATCGGCTGCCCGCCGAGCGGGACCTCGATGATCACGTTGATGTCCCTGGGCGGATTATGGCCGATCGCAATGGCGTCGATGCGCATGGTGCCTGTTTCCTGGTTTTAGATGGTCGTAACGGTGGGGAAATTCGCGCGTGCTCGTTTGCAGGGCGAATCGGGTGCAAACGAAATTGTCGCACGATTTCCCCGGGCCTGGGCAAGACCTGTGCCTCATTCTGCGACGAACGGGAGTCAGCGCCCGGCGGCGCCGCAGAAATTCAGGCGTTCACGAAGGCCGCGGCGAGTAGCAGCACGATTACCAGTGCCTGCAGCGCCACGCGCTCCCACATGAATTTCTCGGCATGTTCCCGGTCGTAGGCGCCGCCGCGCGCCATCGAGCGCAGCCCGAGCGCCAGCACCACGATCGTTGCGATGAGTGCCGCGATGATCAGCATTGTGACAATGGTCATATGCGCCTCCTGCACCTGGCGGCAGGTGAGCATTCACCCGCGTATTTACTCTATCGCCGCAGGCGCGCGGCGCAATCGAGGTAAATACGGACTTCCTCTGCGCGCCGCCCGGGCCCATGAAACCCGTGATCTGCCCCGACGCGCCGCGTACGGCGGGTTGAACCGCAATCCGCCGTGCCGATGGTCGCCCGGCGCCGACCCGTCCGGGCGCGGAAGATGTCGTCGAGCCGTGAGGGGGATGGCATGCCCCATCCCGTCCGCGGCTGCCTCGCTGCCGGCGATGCGCCGCAGGCCCGTGCGCATCGTCACACTCGATCCTGCACCCGGTCCGTCGCCTTCGATGACGATGCGAATATCAGTGCCGCAATCGCGTACAGCGCGACGGCGAGCAGCAGCACGAAGACGAAGCCGAATTCGATCGCCAACAGTGTGGCGAGGACGGCGCTCACGACCGAGGCAAAGCCGTTGATGCCCCAGGCCCAGGGCATGAAACCGGGCGCCGTTCTGGCCAGGTGCCCGAGACCCAGCGGGAATGGCATTCCCATGCCGATGGCGAGCGGCGCAATGAGCGCTATCGACAGCAGTATTTTCGCAGGGTCGGAGTAGCCGATGCAGCGCTCGAAGACCGCGGGCAGCAGCAGCACGTAGGCGATCGTGAACAGCGCAATACCAAGGACCGCGATGGCTGGCGCGAACGATGAGGCGCGATTTTCGCGCCCCGCCCCCGCAAGTTTTTCGCACAAGGCGCTGCCGATCCCCGCGAACACGAGGAAGCCGCTCAGGACCACCGCGACGGCATACAGCGGATGGCTCAGGAACAGCGTGAATTTCTGGATGAACGCCATCTCGATGAACAGAAATGCGAGCCCGAGCAGCGCGAAGTAGGCGCCCATGCGCGGGCCCGTACCGGCGGGCCAGTGACGCCGGACTCCCGCGAGCGGCAACAGGATCAGCACGATCCCGGCGAGCGCCGCCTGCGCGAGCGTCGCGATCAGGACGAGATAGCCCCACTCGATCAGGCCCGCGCCGCCGACCCGGCGCAGCGCCATGACCTCGGGCAGCGTCGCCCATTTGAAAAAATGAAAATAGTGCGGCCGGTCGTCCGTTGCGGGCGCGATGTAGAACTTGTAGCGCTCGGCAAATTCTTCGGCGCGCGGCCCGAGCAGCGCTCGGGCGCCATCGTAGAGGTACGGTTCGGGCAGCACGTTGAAGCGATTCGCCTCGCTCCGCTCGAGACCCGGCAGCCAGGCCAGGTCGAACGAGCGCGACCGTGCGAAACGGCGTATCGCATCGATCTCGCCGGGTGTCAACGCGCCGTTCTTGACGAGGACGGTGCTCGTATTCCAGCCGCGGATCGCGGCCAGCCGCTGCCCGGGCTCGTCGACGCTCATCGTGCGCATTGCGCGGATCACGGTCGCGACGAGTTTCAGGCTGTCGCGCGGCGGCGATTTCAACCAGCGTGTGATTGCGAGCGTGCCGCCGGGCGCGAGGCGCTCGAGGTATCCGCGAATGGCCTCGACGGTGTACACGTAGTTTTCGCTTTGCGCATGGACCCCGGCGCCGGCGGCGCCGAAGGAATCGAGCAGGCCGATGTGAATCAGGTCGTACCGGGCGCCGCTCCGGGCGACGAAGCCGCGCGCCTCGCTCGTGTGCACCGTGACGCGTGGATCGTCGTAAACGAAGCCCGCGAAGTCCGCGTAGCGCTCGCGGACGAGTGCAGTCATCTGCGGATTGAGCTCCACCGCGTCGACGCGTTTTGCGCCGTGATAGAGGGCGAGCAGCACGTCGCTGCCGCCTCCCGCGCCGAGCACCAGCACCTCCGGCGCATCGAGCAACGCGTACGGCAAGGCGGCCGTGACGTCGCCGAGATAGGCCACCGAGGCCGGTTCGCCGTCGAAGCGCGTGATGGCGGTCATGCCGTCGGCGTCCGTGAACACCGCGAGCTGCGGCGGCGGGACATGACGCGTAGCGAAGCTCAGGCCCGGCGCATGATGCACGGGTACGGTCGGGCTCTCGACGACGGTGAGAAGGCCGAGCGGACTCGACGACACGTCGAGAATGCGGCTGTCGACGACCGCGAGCGCCTGGCTCAGTCCCTTGTATTCCGAGACGCGCAGATCGAGCTGGCTTCGCCCGAAGCCGCTGACCAGCAGCGCGAGCCACGCCAGCTGCACGACCATGAGCGGCACACGGGCGGTGCAGCGCATACTCATGACGACTGCTGCGACGAGCGGCAGCGCCATCAGCACGAGCAGCGCGTTTTGCGGGATGAACGCGAACAGGGCGCCGATAATCAGCACGGCGCCGAGCCCCGCGCCGAACAAATCGAAAAAATAGATGCGTGCAACATATTCGCGACAGAACGTGAGCGCGAGACCGATGCACGTCGCCGCGAAAAAGAACGGCACGAAAAATACCAGATAGATCAGGCCCAGGTAGAAAAACTGGCGTGAGTCCCAGACGACCTCCAGCGCGTTGAACGGCACCCGCTGGCACAGCGCGAAGCTCACGACCATCGTAATGCTGAACAGCAGCGCGCTCGCCGCGAACGCAGCTTCGAAACGCGGCCCGAGCCGTGACCGCAACAGCGCAATGAACGTGCCGCTGGCACCGTAGCCGAGCAGCGCGAGGCTGATGATCATGTACGCGAAGTGATGCCATTGCGTGATCGACAGCACGCGCATCAGCAAAAGTTCGTAGCCGATGGCGCCCGCGGAAACGAGCAGCGTAGCGGTGAACAATCGGCGCATCGTATAACGGCTAATGCTCGCCCGTTAACGGTACGAAGCGCACGGCGCCGAACTGCCTTGTCACGACCTCTCCCGACTCGGTCTTCTCGAGCAGCAGCAGCGTTTGCGTCAGGAAGCGCCCGCCGACCGGGATGATCATGCGTCCACCCGGCTTGAGCTGTTCGATGAGCGGCGGCGGCACGTGGCTCGCGGCAGCCGTGACGACGATGGCATCGAACGGCGCGTGCTCCGCCCAGCCATAGTAGCCGTCGCCGAGCCTCGTCGTAAC
>JBFISV010000231.1:0-4540 GCA_041608415.1 Woeseiaceae bacterium | reverse complement strand
GACGCTCGCAATCTCCGAGGCGTATTCGGCAAATGCCGCCTGCACCGCGGCGGCATCGTTATAGGGCAGCGTGAGCGTATGTTGGGCGAGTCCGCTCGGCACGCCCGGCGAACTGGGCACGCCGAGGGTCAGCGCCCCTGAGCCCGCCTTGATGAGCAGCGAATCCGAGTGGCCGTGATAGCAGCCCTCGAACTTGACGATCTTGTCGCGGCCGGTATGGCCGCGCGCGAGCCGGATCGCGCTCATCGTGGCTTCGGTGCCGGAACTGACCATGCGAACGCGCTCGATCGAAGGCATCAGCGCCCGAATCTTTTCGGCCAGGCGCGTTTCGAGCAGGCAGGGCGCGCCGAAGCTGAGTCCGTCCCGCGCGGTTCTGACGACCGCATCGATGACGTCGGGATCGCCGTGGCCGAGAATCATCGGACCCCAGGAACCGACGTAGTCGATGAGCCGCCGGCCGTCCTCGGTCAAAATCCGGGCGCCCCTGGCACTTTTAAAAAACAGCGGTTCGCCGCCGACGCCCGCGAACGCGCGCACCGGGGAATTTACGCCACCCGCGATCACGCTGCGTGCGCGCTCAAAATGACTCATGCAGCTGCCCTGTGCGAACGCCGCGCTCGTTGAGCAGCGCGGGAATGCCGTGCGTACCGACGAGGTGCAACGCGCCGACGACAACGAGGTAGTCGTCGGCGTCGTCGAGCAAATCCTCGATCGTGTCCGCCCAGCGGCGGTTGCGATTCACGACGATCGACTCGTAGAGTTCCCGATTCTGCATCACGTCTTCGAGCATCGTGTCTTCCATGTAGTCAATATCGCCATTGCGCCAGGCGAATATCAAGTCGTCGATCAATGCTTCGACGTTCTTGCCGTCGGCCAGCGTCTGCATCAGCAGGTCGTTCTGCGCCTCGAGCGACAGGCCATCGAGGAACGCGAGCTGTTCCTCGACCGTCTCGAGCCCGTCAATCACCTTGCCGTCCCGCGTCGCTTTCGCCGTCATGTGCATTTCGACGCCGTACAGCGGGTTGAAGCCGATGCGCAGCAACGCCAGCTGCTCGACCGTGATCGCCGCGTACCAGGGTTCTGTCTTGTCCAGCATGTCGAACGGGATGTCGATTGCCCGGGCAGCCTCCGAGGCCTCGTCGTACAGGCGCTGGCCCATAAAGTCGCGCAGCGTTCGCCCGTCCTGTATCACGCCGAGTTCCCGCGTCGTCGCAGCGAGCACGGCGGGCTCGAGATCGTCCATATCGAGTTCCATGATCAGTTTCTCGGCGTCGTCATACGCCGCTTCCATCACGGCCGGCAGCGGATGGTCGATCGCACGCAGCAGGTGCAGCGAACCGAGCAGGTAGATGCGGTTGCTGTCGCCCTCGGCCAGCCACATGCTTACGGGGTGGCCATCCGCAAGAACGAAGCCGTGAAAACCGCACAGCAGGGCTGCAATGAAAAGTTTAGGCGGCACCGATCCAGACGAGTTCGTTATCGAAGCCGCCATCGGCGTGCAGCGTCAGGCGGCGGTAGGCCGGCGATTTGTCGTCGACGGCGAATGCATCGCTCGCGGGTTTGAATTGCCGGCATGTCGACGGCGTACCGAGAATACGAATATTCTCGTGGGTGCCGTCGTAAGCCTGGTGCACGTGCCCGAAGATCGCAAGCCGCACGCGGCCCGACGCCGCAATGCGCTCGAGAAACTCCTCGCCGTTCGCGAGCCCGACCGTATCCAGCCATTTGCTGCCCATCGCTACAGGCGGGTGGTGCAGGCACACCATGACGTGGTCCGCGGCACTGTCGCCGATGATGGCATCGAGCCGGTCGAGTTCGGCACCGGCGACGTGCCCGCCCGCGACGTCGTCGAGGCAGCTGTCGATGCCGACCACGAGCCAGTTCTTGATCTCCGTTGCCGCGCAATAATGGAAGCTCGGGTCGTCGAGTGCCGCGCGCATGAGCGCTCGAACGTCGTGATTCCCCGGCACGCAGTGAACGGGCAGCCCCAGTCGGGCGAGCAACGCCTTGAAGTTCTCGTAAGCCGCGGCCGAGTCGTCCTGGATCAGATCTCCGGTCACGGTCACGATGTCCGCCCGCCACTCGCCGTTCTGATAATGGGCGAGAACCTCCGACAGCGATGAGTGCGTTACCGTCCCGCGGAACTCGTTGGCGGTATCTGCAAACAGGTGCGGGTCCGTCAGATGCAGGACCCGCAACGATTCTCCGGAGCTGGACGCGGAGGCGGCCACATCAGTAGCGGTAATGCTCGGCTTTGAACGGCCCCTGTTTTTCCACGCCTATGTAGTCGGCCTGCTCGTCGGTGAGTTCCGTGATTTTCGCGCCGATGCGGTCGAGATGCAGCCGCGCGACCTTTTCGTCGAGATGCTTCGGCAGTACGTACACGCGCTTCTCGTACTGGTCGCTGTTGTTCCACAGCTCGATCTGGGCGAGTACCTGGTTGGTGAACGAGTTCGACATCACGAAACTCGGGTGTCCGGTGCCGCAGCCGAGGTTCACGAGACGCCCCTCGGCCAACAGGATGATGCGCTTGCCGTCCGGAAAGATGACGTGGTCAACCTGCGGCTTGATGTTCTCCCATTCGAATTGTTTCAGGTACGCGACGTCGATTTCGTTGTCGAAATGGCCGATATTGCAGAGGATCGCCTGGTTTTTCATGCGTTCCATCTGCGGTCCCGTGACGATGTGGTAGTTGCCGGTCGCGGTGACCACGATATCGACCTGGTCGCAGACGTCGTCGAAGCGCACCACGCGGTAGCCTTCCATCGCGGCCTGCAGCGCACAAATCGGGTCGACCTCGGTGATCCAGACGGTGGCGCCGAGGCCGCGCAGCGATTGCGCCGAACCCTTGCCGACGTCGCCGTAGCCGCAGACGACCGCAATCTTGCCGGCAATCATGACGTCCGTCGCACGCTTGATCGAGTCCACGAGCGACTCGCGGCAGCCGTACAGGTTGTCGAATTTCGACTTGGTGACCGAGTCGTTGACGTTGAAAGCGGGGCAACCCAGGCTGCCGTCTTTCATCATGTCATACAGGCGCTTGACGCCGGTCGTCGTTTCCTCGGAAACGCCGCGAACGTCGTTCATGAGCTTGCCGTATTTTTCATGCATGACGATAGTGAGGTCGCCGCCGTCGTCGAGCAGCATGTTGGGCGTCCAGCCGTCAGGGCCGTTGATCGTTTGTTCGACGCACCACCAGTACTCGTCTTCCGTCTCGCCTTTCCACGCGAACACCGGTACGCCGCTGTCGGCGATTGCGGCGGCGGCATGGTCCTGTGTCGAAAAGATGTTGCACGACGACCAGCGGACTTCGGCGCCGAGTTCGACCAGGGTCTCGATGAGAACCGCCGTCTGGATCGTCATGTGCAGGCAGCCCGCGATGCGCGCGCCCTTGAGCGGCTGCTTTTTCGCGAATTCCTCGCGCAGCGCCATGAGTCCCGGCATTTCGGTTTCGGCTATCGCGATTTCCTTGCGGCCCCAATCGGCCAGAGAGATGTCAGCGACCTTGTAGTCGCGGCTTTGCAGGGCAACGGGTTCGCTGCTCATGGTGTTCTCCTGATTTACAATGTTCTGTAGAGCGATGAATCGTTTCGCTAGGCGGCGACGGCGCCACGCAGCGCCGCGGCCTTGTCCGTCTTCTCCCACGACAGGTCGACGTCTTCGCGACCGAAGTGGCCGTAAGCCGCCGTCGGCCGGTAGATCGGCCTGAGCAGGTCGAGCATCTTCAATATGCCGAACGGTCGCAGGTCGAAGTTGTCGCGGATCAGTGCCGTGAGCTGCGCATCCGATACTTTGCCCGTGCCGAAGGTCCGGACGCTGATCGATGTGGGTTCGGCGACGCCGATCGCGTAGGACACCTGGATCTCGCAGCGTTCCGCAAGGCCCGCGGCAACGATATTCTTCGCCACGTAGCGGCACGCATACGCAGCGGAACGATCCACTTTCGACGGATCCTTGCCCGAGAAAGCGCCGCCACCGTGGCGCGCCGCGCCGCCATAGGTGTCGACGATGATCTTGCGCCCCGTGAGGCCGCAATCGCCCATCGGGCCGCCGATCACGAATCGACCCGTTGGATTGATGTGGTACTGGGTGTCCTTACCGATCCAGGCCTCGGGCAGGACGGGCTTGATGATCTCCTCCATGACGCCTTCGCGCAGGTCGTCGAGGCTCACGCTGTCATTGTGCTGGGTCGACAGCACGACCGCATCGATCGCCGACGGTTTGCCGTCCTTGTAGATGAAAGTGACCTGGCTCTTCGCATCGGGGCGCAGCCACGGCAGCGTGCCGTTCTTGCGGACCTCGGCCTGGCGCATGACGAGCCGGTGCGAAAACGTGATCGGAGCGGGCATGAGCACGTCCGTCTCGTTGGTGGCGTAACCGAACATCATGCCCTGGTCGCCCGCACCCTGTTCCTCGTCACTGCTGCGATCCACGCCTTGGGCGATATCGCCCGACTGCTTGCCGATCGCGTTGAGCACGGCACAGGAATGGCCGTCGAAGCCCATATCCGAATCGCTGTAGCCGATTTCGACGATGGTCT